>JASEGX010000180.1 GCA_030017815.1 Thermodesulfobacteriota bacterium
CATAAACCCCGTTAGAAAGGACGAAGCTTTTACCCCGCCCTTTCTGTAAGGAATTAAAATTTTATCTATAGCATCCCCGCCATTTATGGCGGGGCTTTCTAACGGGGTAAAAAGGTAGAGAATCCCATTGGTTAGATATGTCATTCTGCTTATTATCGCAGGCATTGTAGGCGGCGTTATAGCCAGAAGAAAGGGGCGCAGTCCGATATGGTGGTTTATACTATGTGCCCTTGTCCCATTGCTTACTATTGTTATTATAGCGCTTCCACCCATGGTATCTAAGGGGTATACCAAAAAGTGTCCTTACTGTGCAGAGATTATTAAGGAAGACGCAATAGTTTGCAAGCATTGTGGCAGGGAGCTGCCCATAGAGATGATCAAGGTGGCCTCATGTAAGGATTAAACCATTTGAAAGGAATTTGCCCGCAACGGCAGATAACAGAGTGCTTGGGGTTAACACCCAAAGGCTTCGCCCTTCTCAAGCACTCGAAACGTCAGGCGACATAGCAAATAATCATAATAAAAAGATGGCTTCTACGAATGAAATAGTTTAAAAATATACACTGAGACCCATAGGGAGTGGACATACGGATGTGTCCAGATTAGACTGGAGGAAAGCGTATGAAGGTAGAAGAGATAATGAACAAAAAGATAGAATACATAGAACCCGAGGCCACGGTGTACGATGCCATAGAAAAGATGGTTGATAAAAGGATCCGGTCTTTACTGGTAAATCCCAAGGATGAACAGGATGTTTATGGATTAATCACGGTAAGAGACATTGTGTTTAGGATTATAAATAAAAATCTTAACCCAAGGAAAATAAAGGTCGTAGAAATTACTTCCAAACCACTGGTATGTGTCGCCAAAGACATGTCTATCGAGCATGTCATGGCCTTGATGGAAAAGTTCAATATCGCCAGGGTCATTGTGTGTGAAGAAAGCAAAGTCCGCGGGATCGTATCTATATTTGACGTCATGGCTGGTTCGCTGATAGAGAAAGCAAGAGAGGGGCATGGTGCTTAAAGACCTGTTTCTGGGCGGCAAGAAGGAACTGGAAGTCATAGATAAGATGAAGAAACACATGGGGTTTCTTTGTTCAGCCTGTACGACCCTTAAGGCCGCGATAGAGAACCGGGATAAGGAGTTAATATCGAGTGTCTCCGATTTGGAAAGAGAGGGAGATATAGTAAGGAGGGAGATATTTTCAAATATCTATGAAGGGGCCTTTTTACCGTTTCTGCGTCCTAATATATGCAGGTTCGTGGAAATAGTAGATAACGCCCTGGACGTAACGAAAGATGCGGCTATTGAATACACGGATTTAGAGTTAGATGAAGAAACAAAGGATGACTGTGCCAGAATTGCGGACATCAGTGCGAAGATGTGCGAGATGCTTTTAGCGGCCATTGAGACATTATCCGGACGTGCTGATTTGAGAGAAAAAAGCTTGGCTATTAGAATTTATGAAAAGAGGGTTGATGAGATAGAATTTGACCTGATCAAAAGGCTCCGGACAAAAGAGATTAAAAACTTCTGGGAGGGCAAAGCACTCTCTGATTTTATACATGATCTTACCAGCATAAGCGATTTAATCGAAGATGCCAGTGATTATCTGCAGATAATAAATATAAGCCTACGATGAGCTCGCCACCTGAATGCAGCCCATTCCAATTATAGCTTCTGTTCTTATAGCTCTTAGTGTTGGTTCCAACGATACCTCTAATGCATTGGGAATATGTATAGGATGCAGGATAATATCCTTTAGAAGGGCTGTAATCCTGTTTGGGGTATTTGTTCTGATTGGAATACTGTTGCAAGGCCGAAAGGTGATGAAGACGGTTGGAAAAGATATCGTAGAAATGGATTTGCGTATTTTGGGCATATCTTTGCTTGTATCCGCCATGTTGATCATTATTTCCAACTGGAAGAGGCTGCCGGTTTCCACCCATCAGGTAATAATTGGAAGCTTAACCGGCTCTGGAACCGCCCTGGGAGCAGACGTGAACTACGGATCACTTTTTGAGATTCTTCTTTCGTGGGTTATATCTCCCCTGGCGGCCTTTTTTGCGTCATTGATAATATACCGGGCAATGGAAAAGACCCTCTCCAAGTTACCCTTCCTGCAAATTGAAAGGATTATCAGGGTGCTCTTGCTCGCAAGCGGGATTATCATAGCCTACACTACCGGAGCTAATGAACTTGCTACCATCCTGGGACCAATCATTCATGCCGGTTTGATCGATGAGGCATGGGCATTTTTAGGAGGCGCTTTTTTAGTGTTCCTTGGCGCCGTACTTTTAAGTAACCGGATAATAGAGACCATCGGAAGTGGGATAACGGCATTAGATCCTTATTCAGGATTTGCCGCGCAGTTTGGTGCCGGATGTTGCGTTTTTCTTTTTACTTCCCTGGGAATGCCGATTTCAACAACCTATTGCATTATCGGTGGAATTACCGGCGTCGGGATGCTAAAGGGAACCGGCACTGTAAGTGTTGATCTACTAAAAAAGATAGCTTTAAGCTGGATTATGGCGCCCGCTCTAGCTTTTTTAACTTGTTTCACAATTATTAGAACCCTGACCTGATCTCCTCTTTAAAATTCTTGACATGTTCGAGAGAACCATAATAGAGTCCTGAATATAAGTTGCAAAGGTTAAAGGTTAAAGCTCAAAGCTCAAAGCTGAAGGCCCAATTTTGATATTTAGTCATTTGGCTTTGATTTGAACTTTGGATTTTGGAATTTGATTTAACTGAACAGGACGTTATGCTAGAACACTTTTTCAGCCCTGCTTCCGTAGCTATAGTTGGCGCCTCACGTCAGCCGGGCAAGGTCGGGCATGACGTATTAAAAAACATGATGAGTTATGGATACCAGGGGCAGATTTATCCCGTTAATCCCGCTGCCACGGAGATACTGGGCATTAAGGCCTACCCGAACCTGGCCTCCGTACCCGGCCCGGTTGACCTGGTCGTAATTTGCGTGCCCGCGCCTCATGTAATACAGGTGGTCGAGGAATGTGCGGCCAGGAAAATCGACTCGATAGTGGTTATCACGGCGGGGTTCAAAGAGGTCGGGCCGGAAGGGGCCCGACTGGAGCGCGAATTAAAGGATGCCATCAATAGATACGGCATACGTATGGTCGGCCCCAATTGTGTCGGCCTGATCGATACAGCCTCCGGGGTTAATGCCTCTTTTGCGGCAGGCATGCCTCTTAAAGGCAACATCGGCTTTTTCTCCCAATCCGGGGCCTTGTGTGTGGCTATCCTGGACTGGTCTCTGGCCGAAGACATCGGTTTTTCCAAGTTCGTCAGCCTGGGGAATAAGACGGATATCTCCGAGATCGAGATGCTGCTGGCCCTGTCGGAAGATCCGGAGACCAAGGTTGTCCTGGGGTATCTGGAGGGCATAAATGACGGGCTGGCCTTTATGGACGTGGCCAGGGCGGTTTCCAAAAAAAAGCCAATTATTCTCATCAAGTCAGGAACCACGGCCTCCGGTGCCAAGGCGGCGTCCTCGCATACCGGCGCTCTGGCCGGCTCAGAGGCGGCTTTTCAGGCCGCCTTTCGCCAGAGTGGCGTTATTCGCGCCCATTCTATCAACGACCTGTTCAATTACGCCCTGGCCTTTGCCTACCAGCCTTTGCCCAAAGGCCCCAATATAGCCATTATCACCAACTCCGGCGGGCCGGGCATAATTGCCGCGGATGCCTGTGACCGCTCCAATCTCATCCTGGCCTCCTTAAACAAGGAGACCGTAGATAAGCTCAGAAAAATACTGCCGCCTATCGCCTCCTTTTATAACCCGGTGGATATTATCGGCGATGCGGGAGCGGAGCGTTACCGTGACACCCTGGCCGTCATACAGGCAGACGATCAGGTGCATGCTATCCTGGTCTTGCTGACGCCTACGGCTATGGTTGATGTGGCCGAAACGGCCAGGGCTGTTGCCGAGCTTGCAAAGCAATCGCCGAAACCTGTCTTTGCTTCCTTCCTGGGAAAGAAACGTGTGGAAGAAGGGAGAAAAATATTATTACGGGAGGGCATCCCGCATTATAATTATCCTGAGGATGCCATAGCCGCCATGGATAGTATGTACCGCCAGCGTTTATGGGTGGATGAGCCCCCGCGCACGCATCTTTGTTATCTGGCGGATCGGGACAAGGTATGGCAGATATTTGACCGGGTGCGCGATGAAAACCGTAATCAACTTATAGAAGCCGAGGCGCGGGAAGTTCTTCAGGCCTATGGCTTTAAGGTTCCGGCCAATATCCTGGCCCGTACCTCAAAGGAGGCGGTGGCTGCCGCCAATAGTATCGGGTATCCCGTAGTTATGAAGATTGCCTCGCATCAGATCGTTCACAAGAGTGACATAGGCGGCGTTATCCTAGGCATTAAGACGGCAAAAGAGGCGGAGAGGGCGTTTTTTGAGATAACCTCACGGGCCCGGAACAGGGCTCCTCAGGCCCCTATCCTCGGGGTGATGGTACAGGAGATGATTACAGGGGGTAGAGAGGTCATCCTGGGTCTGAGCAAGGATCCGCAGTTCGGGACGTTGATTATGTTCGGCTTAGGTGGTGTTTATGTAGAAGTACTTAAGGATGTATCTTTCCGTGTGGTGCCTTTAGCCAGGGAAGATGCCCGTGAGATGGTGAGGGAGATAAGGTCTTTTCCCCTTTTACGCGGGGTGCGGGGAGAACAATCTGTAGATATTGAGGCCGTTGAGGAAGCCTTGCTTATAATGTCTCAACTGGCCCAGGATTTTCCGGAAATTGTGGAAGCCGACGTAAATCCCCTGCTGGCCAAATCCAGAGGCGAAGGGGTTATAGCGGTTGAT
>JASEGX010000010.1 GCA_030017815.1 Thermodesulfobacteriota bacterium
TTTCATTTGAACTTTGAGCTTTGAAATTTGTCATTCCTTTTAACCTTCAGCCTTGAGCTTCTCTTTCCCGGCCAGCTCATCGATTAAATCAACGCGTCTTTTATGCCGGCCACCCTCAAACTCCGTTTCAAAAAACCATGTCTTAACGATCTCCAGGGCCAGCCCCGGCCCAATAACCCCGGCCCCCAGGACCAATACGTTGGCATCATTATGCTGCCGGCTCAGGCGTGCCGTGTAAATGTCATGGCACAGGGCGGCCCGAACCCCGGGCAGGCGATTGGCCACAATAGACATGCCTATTCCGCTGCCGCAGATTAAAATCCCGCGTTGGCATTCGCCACTCGCGACCAGTTTAGCAACTTTTATCCCATAAACAGGATAGTCAACTGAGTCTTCGTTATCAGTGCCTACATCACGGCAAGAGATACCTTTTGATGCCAGATATTGCCTTATCGGCTCTTTCAAGGCATAGCCGCCATGGTCACAACCCAAGGCCACTTCCATTTTATTCCTCGAATTTTTTAAAGATGATAACGGCGTTTGTGCCTCCGAACCCAAAGGAATTAGACATGGCTGTCTTGACTTCTACCTTGCGTGCCTGGTTGGGCACGTAGTCCAGGTCGCACTCCGGATCCGGCGTTACATAGTTTATAGTCGGAGGCACCACACCATCTACAATAGACAAGATACAGAAAACAGCCTCAACGCCACCGGCCCCGCCCAAAAGATGGCCGGTCATAGACTTGGTCGAACTGACCGGGACACTTTGGCTTCGTTCCTTAAACACGCTCTTTATAGCTAAAGTTTCCATGAAATCGTTAAGGGAGGTCGATGTGCCATGGGCGTTGATATAATCAATGTCCTGGTGAGAAAGGCCGGCATCATCCAGGGCGAGCTGCATACATCTGGCTGCGCCTTCCCCGCTCGGCGCAGGTGCGGTCATGTGGTAGGCATCGCTATTTAAGCCATATCCAACGATCTCCGCATATATTTTTGCCCCGCGATTTAAGGCAGTATCGAGGTCTTCCAGAATAATGATACCGCTGCCCTCGCCGATAATAAATCCGTCCCGGTCTTTTTCAAAAGGCCTGGAGGCTGCGGCAGGGTCATCATTTCGGGCGGAGAGGGCCTTCATAGCGCCAAAACCAGCCACTGTAAGCGGGGTAATTACCGACTCCACCCCCCCGCAGATCATAACATCTGCCGCACCGCCCTGAATTATCCTGAACGCCTCGCCTATAGCGTGCGAGCCGGCCGCGCAGGCCGTAGTCACAGAGATATTGGGCCCCTTGGCGCCATAGAGTATTGATATGTGGCCACAGGCCATGTTAGGGATAACCATGGGAATAAAAAACGGTGTGACTCGCCGCGGGCCTTCATTTAAAAGGACGCCGTGATATTCTTCGATTGTCCCTAATCCGCCGAGTCCGCTGCCGGTAAGCACCCCCACGCGGGTTGCATTCTCCTCATTGATGACCAGATTGGCGTCTTCAATGGCCATACTGGCCGCAGCAATGCCATATTGGATGAACAGATCCATGCGCCTGATCAGTTTTTTGGGTATAAAGTCTTCAGGATTAAAGCCTTTGACTTCCGCCGCGATCTTTGTCGAAAAATCCTCGGTATCAAAGCGTGTGATCTTCCCTACTCCGGATTTTCCTGCCAATGCCGCCGGCCAGGATTCTTTTACCCCGATACCAAGGGGAGTAATCAACCCCAAACCAGTAACCACCACTCTTCGCTTCAAGACACCACTCCACCTGTAAGTATTCAGCCCTCGGCCGCCAGCGTGGTCAACCAGAACAAAGAAATCAAAAAAAGACGCTGATTACCGGGCCGTTTAATTTATTATTTCTGTTGTGCCTGGATATAATTGATGGCATCCTGGACAGTCTTCATCTTCTCCGCATCTTCGTCCGCGATGTCAACGCCAAATTTTTCCTCCATAGCCATTACCAACTCTACCAGGTCTAGTGAATCAGCGCCGAGATCGTCAACAAAAGAGGCCTGAGGTGTAACCTCCTCTTTAGCTACGCTCAACTGATTAGCAATAATCTCCATTACCTGATCCTGCACAGACATATTATTTCTCCTCCCTGTATTTTCGAATATTAATAAGGATATTTTTATCCCATAAACATGCCGCCATTCACATGTATGACCTGGCCGGTTATGTAACCGGCCTTATCTGAGGACAGAAATTCCACTGCATCGGCTATATCTTCGGGTGTGCCCAGCCTGCCCAAGGGTATCTGGAGGGATAAAGACTTTTTTATCTCCTCGGGGATAGCTGCGGTCATATCACTTTCAATATAACCCGGGGCTATGGCATTTACACAGATACCGCGGGGGGCCAGTTCCCTGGCTACGGAGCGGGTGAGCCCCATCAACCCGGCCTTAGAAGCGGCATAATTGGCCTGCCCGGCATTGCCCATGGCCCCGATCACGGAAGAGATATTAATTATGCGGCCGGTCCGTTGTTTCATCATGGCCTTGGCCACAGCATGGATACAATTAAAGGCGCCCTTAAGGTTGACGTCCAGGACACGGTCCCAGTCTTCCTCCTTCATGCGTACCAGCAGTCCATCGCAGGTAACGCCGGCATTATTTACCAGTATATCTATACGTCCCAATTCCTCGAGCACCGGGCCAAAGAAATCCTGCACCGCTTGATAAGAAGAGACATTAAAGCAATGAATGCTGGCTGTGCCGCCGTTTTTTTCGATGGTCTCTTTAACTTCGAGGGCCGCCTTTTCATTGGCCGTATAATTTACGAGCACCCTCGTGCCAAGACCTCCCAGACGTAGGGCTATGGCCCGGCCAATACCTCTTGATCCACCCGTGACTATCGCCACCTTCCCCTGGAAGCTCATGAGTTTGATGACTCCTTCAGTCTCTTGGTTAGTGCCGGAATAATCTCAAAGAGATCCCCGACTATCCCATAGGTAGCTACATCAAAGATAGGGGCGCCAGGATCATTGTTAATAGCCACAATGACTTCTGAAGATTGCATACCTACCAAATGCTGTACCGCTCCCGATACCCCGCAGGCGATATAAAGCTTGGGACTGACGGTCTTCCCTGTCTGTCCTATTTGATGGGCATAAGATATCCATCCCTCATCCACTGCGGCCCGTGTGGCTCCAACAGCGCCGCCCAGCTGTCTGGCCAGTTCGTGCAGCAAGGCAAAATTTTCCGCGTTTTTCAGGCCCCTTCCTCCGGTGACTATAACATCGGCTTCCGCCACATTGACCAGATCAGTCTCTTCCTTAACCGAATTTACCAGGCGTACACGGGAACGCACCCGGTCCGAACCGGGAGTAACAGGAATGACCTCGGCCCTCCGACCGGGGGTGTAGTCCCCCTTCTTCATCACCTTGGGCCGGACCGTGGCCATCTGAGGCCGCGATATGGGACAGACAATCGTAGCCATTACATTCCCGCCAAAGGCCGGTCGGGTCTGGAGTAATAACCGGTCTTCTTTACGTATAGACAGTTCTGTGCAATCTGCAGTAAGGCCGACGCCAAGCATGGTAGCCACGCGGGGAATAAGCGAACGGCCGATAGCTGTAGCCCCTCCCAGAAAGATCTCCGGCCGGTACTGCCGGATAACATCCACCAGGACATTGCCATAGGCGTCGTCGCTGTAACAGGCAAGCTCCGGATGATCGATCACATATATCTTATCAGCTCTATAGGCGGCCAGTTCATCCGCCATATCCGTGACATTGTGACCTAACAGGACTGCGACTAATTCTACCCCCAGATCGTCAGCCAAGTGCCGGCCGACACCAAGAAGTTCATGGGAGACGGAGTGCATCTTTCCATATCCCTGCTCGGCAAAAATGCACACGCCACGGTAGGACTGAAGGTCTTCCCCGGCCATATCCCGGGCTCGTTCAATAACAATAGCTCCGGCCTCACAGTTATCCGCACAGATCCCACAAAGGACACAGGCATCGCCGACTCTGGCTATGCCATTTTCCAGAGTAATAGCCTCATAGGGGCAGGATTCAAGGCAAGTTCCGCAACCGGTGCATTTATCCTGGTCTATTCTTATGCTCATATATTGATATTTAATACCTATATCTGTTTAATATTTTTAAGCAAAACCTCTACCTGCTTCTCGACCGGGCCTTCGATCATCAGGCGCTTTCTATCCCATTTCGGGGCAAAAATCTCGGTTACCTCGGTAAATGATCCAGCCAGACCGATCTTTTTTTCATCAGCGCCAAGCTCTTTGGCCCCATAAACGGGAATCTGCTGATTCTTGGCCCTTATCTTGGCCTTAAGCGAAGGAAGACGAGGCTCATTGATCTCCTTGACCACGGTTAAAAGGGCCGGCAGGGGCAGGTCAAGCACATCGTATCCATCGTCCATTAGCCTTTGCACACGCATGGCGCCGTTTTCCACGAATTCTATCCGCCGCACATAGGTAACATAAGGAATATTTAAACGCTCGGCAAGACCGGGGCCGACCTGAGCTGTGTCCCCATCTATAGCCTGTTTTCCGCAAATAATCAAATCAAAATGGCCGATCTTTTCAATGCCTAGAGAGAGGATATAGGTAGTAGCCCAAGTATCAGAACCGGCAAAGGCCCGATCGGAAAGGAGCACGGCCTCATCAGCGCCACAGGAAAGGGCCTCCCTGAGCGCTGCTTCAGCCTGGGGCGGGCCCATGGTTAATACCGTTACCTTTCCTCCATAGCGTTCTTTAAGACTCAATCCGGCCTCGAGGGCGTGCATATCATAGGGATTGACAATGCTTTCTACCCCCTCCCGTACCAGGGCTTTGGTCTCAGGATCAATACGGACATGGGCCGAATTTGGAACCTGTTTTATGCAGGCTATAATGTTCATCTAATAATATTTCTCCTCAAGTAAATCCCGAATTCTAAATTCTAACTCGGATCCGCCGAAGGCGGAGAACCAAAATTTCTAGTCATTGGTTATTAGCTATCCGATTAACGATTAACGAATAACCTTTTGGCTTTCAGTTGAGCTTTATTTAGAACTAAGGGTCTACTTTGTGCGGCTATATTCCTTATTCAGGGCCTGGCCAATGACACTACGTTGGATCTGGTTGGTTCCTTCATAAATCTGAAGGATTTTGGCATCCCGCATCATCTTCTCCACGGGATAGTCCTTCATGTAACCATAGCCGCCAAAGACCTGGACCGCATCAGTGGTCACCTGCATGGCCACATCACTGGGAAAAAGCTTGGCCATAGCCGAGACCTTCCTTATATCCTTGGGGTTACTGTCTATATATCTGGCCACGGCATAGACCAGGGCCCGGCCCGCCTCTGTCTGGGTAGCCATATCCGCCAGCATGTGCTGCACGGCCTGGAATGAGATTATGGGATTGCCGAATTGTACCCGCTCTTTGGCATATTGCACAGCGGCATCCAATGCTCCTTGCGATAGACCGACGGACAGGGCTCCGATACCCGGCCTGGCCAGATCAAGGGTCTTCATGGCTACTATAAAGCCCATGCCTTCACGGCCAATAAGCCGGTCTTTTGGAATCCGGCAGTGGTCAAATATAAGTTCCCGTGTAGATGAGGCCCGAAGCCCCATCTTCCTTTCCTTTTTTCCGAAGCTAAACCCGGCCTCCCCTTTCTCTACAATGAAGGCGCTTGCTCCCCGCGCCCCTTTCTCTCGATCTGTTAGAGCGATTATCGTATATATCTCGGCCTCACCGCCGTTGGTGATCCATTGCTTGGTTCCATTTAGAATATAGTCATCGCCGTCTTTCGTCGCTGTGGTGCGGATGCCTCCGGCATCGCTCCCTGCCCCGGCCTCCGTCAGGCCAAAGGCGGCCAATTTTCGGCCACTGGCGATCTCCGGCAGATATTTCTGCCTTTGCTCTTCGCTTCCCCAAAAAAGGATGGGAAAGGCCCCCAGGCCGCTGGCGGCAAAAGTTGTGGCTACGCCAATGCAGGCGCGCCCAAGTTGTTCCACAGCCAGACAGTTTTCAAAGCATCCTCCACCAAATCCACCGTATTTTTCCGGAATATAGATTCCGAAGAGGTCTGCCTTCCCCAGGTCTTCCATTATCTTCCAGGGAAATTCCTCTTTTTCATCCAGTTCCGCACGCACGGGCACAACCTTTTCTTCGGCTATCTTACGCGCCAGATCCACAATCATCTTCTGCTCGTCAGTCAGGAAATAATCCATAGGAAATCACCCTTTCATTAATATCTTTCACCATCTAATCAGCGAGGCCCCCCAGGTGAAACCTCCCCCGAAGGCATTGAGCAATATCAGATATCCTTCCTTGATGCGCCCTTCACGGTTGGCTTCGTCCAGGGCAATGGGAATGGTGGCAGCCGATGTATTGCCATATTTATGGATATTAACATAGACCTTTTCCGGGGGTATTTGCAGGCGTTCAGCGATGCTGTTAATAATTCGCATATTGGCCTGATGAGGGATGTAAAGGTCTATATCCTGCGGAGATAAGTTATTGGATTCCAGAGCCTCCCGGGCGGACTCCTCCATGGCCCTTACAGCCAGTTTAAATACATCACGGCCCTGCATGTGAATGTACTGCAGATTATCGTCCAGCGTCTGGCGGGAGGGTGGTGATACGCACCCGCCTCCCGGGATATGTAAAAGTTTCCACAGGGTGCCGTCGGCGTGTAGGTGGTTGGAGAGGATACCCCGCTTTCCGTTACGACCGGTTACCACCACTGCTCCGGCCCCATCCCCGAAAAGGACGCTCGTATTTCTATCCTTCCAATTGACGCGACAGGAGAGAACTTCAGCCCCTATAACCAGTATTTTCAGGTTGATATTGTTTCGGATAAAATTGTCGGCTGTAGCCAGGCCATAGAGGAAACCGGAACACGCCGCAGACAGGTCAAAGGCCGCTGCCTTTTCTGCCCCAAGATTTTTCTGTACCAGACAGGCGGCCGTGGGCATTAGCATATCCGGCGTCAGGGTACAGACGATAATCATATCCAGCTCTGCGGCCCTAATCCCGGCCATATCCAGGGCCTTCTTAGCCGCCTGTGTGGCCAGGAAAGAACAGGGTTCATCCTTAGAGGAGATGCGGCGCTCTTTTATTCCCGAACGCGTAGTAATCCATTCGTCAGAGGTATCGACCATCTTTTCCAAGTCCTGGTTGGTCAATACCCTCGCCGGCAGGTGACAACCTGTGCCGACAATAACCGTGCGTGCCAAAATAAAATTCTCCTCAGATTTTCCTATTCCTGTATTACCTGTCAGATACGACCTGCCGCCTGCCCAGGGCCTGCAAGTCCCCGCTGTTTCTTACATTGGAAAGGAGGTGTTCGTTCAGCTTCTGTGATACAAACTCAGCAGCCATCAAAATGGCATTCTTGATGGCCTTGGGACAAGATCGGCCATGGGCAATAATTCCGATGCCATTTATACCCAAAAGGGGGGCTCCTCCGTACTCTGCATAATCTACCTTCTTCTTAAATCTGCGGAAGGCGCTACTACATAACAAATAACCTGCCCTGGCCAAAAGGCTCTTTTCTATCTCGGCCCTGAGCATAAGACTGATGGCCTCGGCCAGACCTTCGCTTAACTTCAACGAGACATTGCCGACAAAACCATCACAGACAATAACATCTACATCGCCTCTAAAGACGTCCCTTCCTTCCACGTTGCCTATAAAGTTGAGTGAACTCGCGGAAAAAAGCTCATGCGCTTTTTTTACCACCAGATTCCCTTTTGCGCCCTCTTCGCCTATACTCATTAGACCTACACGCGGATTGGATACCCCCAAAATGCCCTGAGAAAACACCGCGCCCATTATACCGAATTGGAGAAGATGATGGGGCTTACAATCCACATTGGCCCCGGCATCAATCATCACCGTCGGTCCCTTTAGAGTGGGAAGGACACCGGCAATAGCCGGCCGTTCCACCCCTTCCAGTCTTCCCAGCACAAAACTGGCCGTAGCCAGCGTGGCGCCGGAATTTCCGGCGCTGACGGCTGCATCGGCCCGGCCCTGACCCACCATCTCAAACGTCACCCGGATAGAAGAATCCTTCTTCTTTTTCAAGGCCTCAGAAGGAGATTCATCCATGCCCACAACTTCTGTGGCATTTTGTATGATAAAATGACCCGATCCGGCCCCGAGACGCTCAATTTCTTGAGTTAATAGATTTTTCTGGCCAACCAGAATGATGGAAAGAGGCCTTTCCTTTACAGCCTGAGCGGCCCCTTCTATGACCACGGCGGGGGCATGGTCGCCCCCCATGGCATCAACAGCTACTCTTATCATTGTTGGTTATATGGTTATTATTCGGTTACTTCGATTAAGGTCCGGCCTTTATAAGTGCCGCAGTGGGGGCAAACACGGTGCGGCAACTTGGGTTCCTGGCACTGCGGGCAAAGAGAAAGACCAGGCAGTACCAAACCCTGCTGGGCCCGCCGTTTTCCGCTCCTTGACTTTGAATGTCTTCTTTTTGGTAATCCCATATTAAATTCTCCTTATTTTTATGATCGATCCTTGAGCTTTATATCTCTCAACGTCTCAAATGACGAGGAAGTCGCCTTTGCCCGGCAGTCACATGAGATAAGATTCAGATTGACGCCGCAATGCGGACACAGGCCCTTGCACTCCTCATGACAGAGAGGTTTAACAGGCATCTGCAAGAATATCTGCTCGGCCGCAATCTGCGCCACATCCACGGTCTCCCCGTCAAAAAAAGAAACATCCATATCCTCAGGTGAAAGTTCGATCTCAGGATAACCCTTTTCGCCGATGGGCAACATCAACAGGAAATCGAATTCATCCGCCAGCGCCCATTCAAAATCTTCCAGGCAACGACTGCAGTTAAGTAATAGCCTGGCCTTAATATCACCCATGACCCGGACATTGCGGCCCGCCCGTTCAATCTTTATGTTAACCGCAATCGGCTCCTGTACCTGAGTTATATCCTGTAGGATCTCTGCTCCGTATTCGGCATGGCAGCTTAACCCTTCCTGGGGGATGTCATGTACCTTTATCTTCAAGGCTGGACCTTTAAAAACTTAAAATTGCCGCGGAGGCCCGGAAGAATCAGAGACAATTTACTAATTTTTATCCTGTAATCTCTGCGACTTAAAGACTACACATAAAAAATGCATAGCTTGTCAAATATATACAAAAAACCAGTCATGTCAAGCTTAAATGGTGGCCTAATATGGGTTTTGAGAAAATGCGGCAGGCGCTCTCATGCCATAGAGGCGAGGTATTTAATGCCTCGCTCTAAGCGTTTTACTACCCTTTCCGGGCCGAGGACTTCCATCAACTCAAACAGGCCCGGGCTTACTGTTTTGCCGGTAAGTATGAGCCGAAGAGGCTGGGCTATTTTTTTAAATTTAATATCTTTTTCGGCACAGAAACGTTCAAATGCCGCCTCCATATCCTCCCGCCGAAAGAAAGGAAGCCCCTTTAATTCTTCCAAAATTTGCTGCATGATCCCCTTAATGTCCGGGGTAAAAAACTTCTGGATGGCTTTTTCTTCATATTCCAATTCATCTTTAAAATAAAAGGGCATACCCCCGGCCATCTCTACTAGCGTCTTACTGCGTGGCTGCAAGGTAGGAATGGCCCTGGCCAGATAAGACACATCCTCCACCTTAATCCCTTGCTGTTCCAAAAATGGAAGAACAAGTTGGGCCAATTTATTCGGGTCTTCTTCCTTAATATAATGGGCGTTCAGCCAGAGGAGTTTATCCGGGTTAAAGATGCCCGCAGACTTACCCACATTCTCTAAAGAGAACTTTTCAATCAATTCTTCCCGCGAGAATATCTCCTGGTCTCCATGAGACCAGCCGAGCCGGGCCAGGTAGTTGAGCATGGCCTGGGGTAAGTAGCCCATCTCTTTATAAGCCAGGACGGAGGTGGCTCCGTGGCGTTTACTGAGCCTGCTTCTATCTGCGCCCAGAATCATGGGCACATGGGCAAACTCCGGCACCGGACAGCCCAAGGCCTCATAGAGCAGTATCTGACGCGGGGTATTATTCAGGTGATCGTCGCCCCGGATAACATGGGTAATTTCCATGCTGATGTCGTCTATCACCACGGCGAAGTTGTAAGTGGGCATGCCGTCGCTGCGCTGTATAATCAGGTCGTCCAGTTCTGCATTCTCAAAAACCGTGGCCCCTTTTACCAGATCGTGTACTACGGTTGTTCCATGCTCCGGGGCGCGAAAGCGGACGACGGTATCCGGTCCTTTCTCAATATCCCGATTGCGGCAGGCACCGTCATACTTCGGCTTTCTCCCTTCGGCCATAGCGGCCTTCCTTCTGGCATCCAATTCCTCCGGCGCACAGGAGCAATAATATGCCTTTCCTTCCGATACAAGGCGATCAATGTAAGACTGATAGATTTCCAGACGCTGAGATTGGAAATACGGGCCTTCATCCCAATCAATACCCAGCCATCCGAGTCCGTCCAGAATAGCCTGGGTCGCCTCTTCTGTAGAGCGGGCTACGTCTGTGTCTTCAATCCGCAGGATAAATGTCCCGCCATGCCTCCGGGCAAAAAGCCAGTTAAACATGGCGGTGCGTGCCCCGCCAACGTGGAGATAACCAGTTGGACTGGGTGAAAAACGCGTGTGTATCTCGACCATAGTTACCGCTCCCTGCCGTACAAAATTAAAACGAGGCCAAAAGGCCTCGTCAATGTAATAAACATTTATACTTTTATCAAGCTTACTGTATGTAAAGCCCGGCGTACCCGACCACCTGCAGGTAATCACCACTGACATCACCTGAGGTGGCATACTTAACCAGTTCAGCATGGGTGGCCCCCATCTCTTTGCAGGCTGCCAGGGTAATCGTTGCCGGGATAACCCCGCACATAGAGACGTCGTGTTTAAGGACGGTGGCTAAAAGACCCTGCGGATCAAGGGCCAGTATGTGGTCAATAGCCAGTTTGTCTTTCTGCCTGGCGGACTTATCAGACTCGTAGTGGGTCATATCTGAACTGGCCACAATAAGCACCTTCCGGCCGTAATCCTTGATGGCCCTGGCTATAGATTCGCCGATCTCCCGGCAGACCTCCCAGCCCGCATGGGCGAGGGCGATCGGCACCAGCCTGAAATCCTTATTTAACGCCTGAAGAAAAGGAACCTGCACTTCTAACGAGTGCTCATAAGCATGGGCGCGGTAATCATCTGTAATATGGCGTGAATGCCTAAGTATCAGGGAGGCGAGTTCCTTATTGATAGATACCTCGCCGTTGGGCATCTGCCATGAACCTTCAGCCATCATGGCAAAAGGATCGCCCATGCCGCGGTGATTCGGGCCTAATATAATCACATCATCGGGCACGGCTATACAGGAGAAGACCGCCCCGGCTATGTGGCCGGAGTATATATAACCGGCGTGAGGGGAAATAACCCCAAAAACTTCCTTCTTCTCCCCCGGAACCAGATACGACTGCACTTCTCTTTCTAAAGCGGCCGCCGCCCCCGGATAAAATTGACCGGCTACGGCTGGTTTTCTTACCATATTTATTACCTCACCAGTTAAAACGAAACGTTTTGTATTTATAATAGCATGGGCGCAATAGTCGCTACAAGCTTTTTGCTCTTGGCAATAGCCTGCCCTTTGAGTATTATGGTAATTATGATTAAGACGCTTAAATTTCTATTGGCCGATCTCGTCTTTGACATGGAGAAAAAGGTCCCCTACGCCTCCGCCCTGGCTATGGAGACGGAAGGAGAAAAAGTCACCGTAGAGACCCATGAACAGAAGGCTGAGTCGTTGCCTCCCCAGCGGGGGGTGGTGTTCACGGTCTTCACCGGACGTCACTTCATGGAAGCGGCAACAAACGACCTTAGGCCGGAGATGCTGAAAAAGACGGCGCAGGACCTCGTCAAAAAAGCAGAAGACCTGATTCGCTACGATGGCCCTGTAATCGACCCCGGAGAAATTACGGACCAGGAATTTTACGTCCAGCGTCAGATAAAAAACGAAGATATTCCTCTTGCTCAAAAGATAGACCTCTGCCGGTCCTGTAAAGACCGCGTGGAACGGGCCGATAAACGGATAACCAGCGCCCTTTGCCAATACCTTTTTGTAAGGACACGGGAACTTTTCGTGAACCGCCACAAAAAGCTCTATCAAGATATGAAAAGAACCCAGGCGGTGGCCTTTGTTGTGATGTGTGATGGTGAAAGAGCCTCCGAACTCCATACCGGACACGCCTATCAGGGCGGCTACGAACATGCGGCATTGCCTGAAGAAAAGCTCGACAAGCTCATTACGGATTGCGCCCGCATCCTTTATGCGGAGCGTCTTAATCCCGGCCACTATGACTGTATTTTTTCTCCGGCGTTTGCCGGCATGTTTGCTCACGAGGCCTTTGGCCACGGCATGGAGACAGATATGTTCCTTAAGCACAGGGCCAAGGGTGCGGAGTACATTAATAAACAGGTGGCCTCCCCTCTGGTCAATATGTTTGACTCACCCGCCCTCCCCGGCCAGGCCGCCTCTTTTTTCTTCGACCACGAGGGGCAACCGGCGAGTGAAACGCAGATAATCGAAAACGGCATACTAAAATCCGGCTTAACTGACCTTAACTCTGCCCTTTGTCTCAATATAAGGCGCACGGCCAACGGACGCAGAGAATCTTTCAGTAACAAGATCTATGCCCGAATGACGAATACCTATTTTGGACCTGGAAAGAATTCTCTTGAAGAGATGCTAAAGGATATCTCTTTCGGTTACCTCCTTGAACATCCCTCAAACGGAATGGAAGACCCCAAGGGATGGGGCATTCAGCTCGAAGGATACTATGCCGAGGAAATATGCAACGGCCAACTAACCGGTAAGGTTTACAGCCCGGTAATCGTAACCGGGTCTGTTCCAGAACTTCTCGGGTCGATTACAATGGTCGGAGACAAGATTGAGATTTCCGGTCTGGGTATGTGCGGCAAGGGGCATAAAGAGTGGGTTAAAGTAACAGACGGCGGGCCCTATCTAAGATTAAAAGCCAGGCTGGGCTGAGGAGACCGGAATGCTTCTTTCTGAGATTGCCGACTACCTATCATCTGTAAAAGAACTAACCGCGTGGGAAGTAACCCAACTGAAGCGCTGTGCGTACCAGCTTTATACTGTCTTTCAGGACGTAGAAAATATCAGGGAAGTAACGAGCGAAGAGTTTCAGGTAAAAGTATATCTTACGTACGAAAGAGATGGTCAGAGTTTCCTGGGGGAGTCATCTTTTGTGCTGACTGGAGACGATCTCCTGGGCCCAAAAATTAAATCCGCCCTGGAGATGGCCCGGCTGATTGCCAACCAGCCCTTCTCCCTGCCTGTACCAGGACCTGTCTATCCCACCATAGAGACCTTTGATACCAAAGTTGCGGTTGACCCGGCCTACTATCTTGAGCACATACGTAAATATCTGATCACTTTCAGCTCCCCTGGGATAAGGTTAAGTTCTTCTGAGATATTCATCGCGGAAATTACATACAACCTTCTTAATTCTAACGGCCTCAGCGCCAGCCGCAGAGAGACGGAAATCATGCTTGATTTTGTCTTCCTGGCCAAAAACAAAGATAAAGAGGGCGAGATTGAATGTCTAAAGCGCTGCCGCCTTTATGACGACCTCAACATGGCTCCAACCCTGAATCAATATGCCGCCTATGCCCGGGATATGTTAACGGCTGAGCCGGCGCCTACGGGCTTGTATGATGTGATATTTGCGGAAGAGGCCCTGGATACCTTTTTAAATTATTTCATCGCCCAGGCCGGCGGCCAGGCCGCCTATCAGGGATGGTCTCAGTTTAAAGAAAACGAGCCTATATTGAGTAACACAAAGGGCGAGAGGCTCACGCTCATAAGTGACCCCTTTTTGCCGGGAAGCATGAAGAGCAAATCTTTTGACGAAAATGGGCTGCCCCCTGAAAAGGTCTTAGTGGTTGAGAATAACATCTTCAGAAATCGCACCGCTAATAAGCGGTATGCCGATTACCTGGGAATAAAACCTACCGGAGATTTTGCCAATGTTGTGGTCTCACCCGGAGATTATTCTCTGAAAGACCTCATGTCCCCTGCCCCGGTGCTTCACCTTCTTAAGTTTTCTACCTTTGAACCCAATCCGGTCACCGGGGCCTTTTCCGGAGAGATTCGCGTGGGGTATCTAATTGATGGGGATAAACGCGTGCCGATCAAAGGAGGATCAATCTCCGGCACTATGTCCAAAGCCATGCAGGAGATCTATTTTTCTCAGGAAACAACCAAGCGGGCGGCGTATAGCGGTCCTTTGGCTATTAAGGTCTGCAATGTGAATGTAGCTGGACGATAACCAATCAATTTACTCCACAACTGCTGTACAGATAATTCAACCACTTATTCTTCCAGAAGTAGTTGACAAATGACCCTACCCTCACGTAGCATTCTTTTGTTTCGTACAACAATATAAAAGTAATGTTAGAAAGGAAGATATGAACTCTGCGATCACTCGCGTAAGATACGAGATGCTTTTGCTACTCCTATTCATCGCCCTTTCCGGGCTGGGATGCGACCTTTTCACGCCTGATCATTACGATGTGTTCATATACCCGAACAAACACGATTTGACCCATCACATATACGCTGGTCGATACCACTCTGCGGAGGAGGCTCGTGATGTTGCATTAGAGTACATGGAGGAGTATCCTGATGGCGACTACGAAATCGGAAAGAATCGCAAGGGCTCGGTTGATGTGGGGGTTTATGAAGAGACATTCAAGTAGGATGCGTACGGACGTCCATAGGATTATAATATTTGTCAGACTAATTGGTGATATTGGGAACACACATTCGTTTATAAGTTTATACTCTTCGGGCAACTCGGAGATGCCCGCCAGAGGCGGGTGGAATTCGAATTGGCCTGGCCATTATTTACATAGAAGGAATCTATAGTAACTTATAATCTTAAGGGCATCCCTAATCCTCATTGCTAAAGAATTCCTCACTGCCTATAACAAACTAAAGCGCTAACAATGACATACCCTTAGTTGATAACAGTCAAGCCTCTCCTGTAGAAGAATAAAAAATGCAGTAATGCGCTTAAGAATCCATCACCGTGTAAATAAACAACCCGCCCAGGATCCATCCTTATATAATTTTACCAGCTTTAAATTCCGGCCTGTATAACGGGCCACCATAGCCTCACTCTGTGCGTGTCTTATCCCGGAAAGGATCAAAAATCCATCTGGCATTAATCGGCGGCAGATATCATCCGCCAGATACAGCGCTACAGAGGCGGTGAGATTGGCTGTGATAAGCCTGAAACTGCCTTCAATCTCAGAAAGAGGAGTCAGAGATACCTCTATCCGGTGTTCGAGGCGGTTCAGAAAGACGTTTTCTCCGGCTATCCCGGCTGCCTCCTCATCGACTTCCAGCGCCAGGACCGCCCCGCTTCCGAGTTTGGCTGCGGCAATAGAAAGTATGCCCGTTCCCGTGCCCACATCCAGAACAGTCGGGCTATCGGCAAAAAAGCCTTTGTCCTCTATTTCCTCTAAGACACGCAGGCACAACAAGGTACTGGGATGCTGGCCCGTGCCAAAAACCCTGCCTGGATTCAGTCGAATAACTGTGTCGTCCGGCAACGATGTGTCTTCCCATTTTGGGATCACGGTAAAGCGTGGAGAAACCTGGAAAGCAGTAAACACATCTCTACCATTATGAATGTATCTCGTTTCCAAAAATATGGACGTATCCAAATAATACTTATCCTCCAGAAGTCCCAGGTATGCATCCAACTTTTTCAGAACGTCGTCCGGATCCGTACTATATGGGATACGGGCAACGAATGTTTGCGCACAGTCTGATATGAGTCCTTGCTCAGAATAACGGACGACTCCACATCGAGTATTCAGATGAAAAAACTTTTCCAATAACGGAAAAAGGTGGGCGGGGGCAATAATAGTCACTTCCAGCCAGTCCGGAACCTTATCCTCATTGAAAAACTCGATGGGTACAGGATATTCGGTCATTTCTATAATCGTAAAAAATTAAAAATAACGGGAAAAACTATTAAGTTCCACAAAAAAATGCCGATAAATAAAAAAGATGGATATGGTATGACCCATAAAAATAGCATAGGCGCTGAAAAAAACTTGCTTTGTGCTTTTTAAATATAGTATATATCTAATCAGCAAGAAGATTAAGTGAGAAAAGGAGTTAATCCATGCGGTGTAGAGCCATTCTCATTTTTACACTTGCACTAATTCTTATCCTGCCATCAACCTCCTCTTTTGCAGAAACTAAAAAATGCCAGAATACCAAAAAAAAAGTCTGCTACACCGCCCAAAAGAAAGCGAAGCAGACGGCTTCTGTAAAAAAATATCACAAGAAGGCCAAGAAATACAATAAGAAGAGAGTACGCAAGGCATCCAAAAAATATCGCCGTCAATATTATTCTGCGTTTACCGCCCATTCAGCTATAGTTCTGGACGCCGATACCAATTATATTTACTTTGCCAAAAACTCGTGTCTCCCTTTACAGCCGGCCAGCACTATCAAAATAGTCACCGGTTTTCTGGCATTAAAAAACCTGGAAGAAAGTGATCCCGTTACCGTTAGTCGCTATGCTGCAAAAGCTCCCTGCCAAAAAGTATACCTTCGCTGCGGAGAAACGTATCCAGCCATAGACCTTATCTATGCTACCCTGCTTCACTCCGCTAACGATGCCAGCAGGGCTCTAGCCGAGAAGATAGCCGGCTCGGAAGAAGAATTTGCTCAAATAATGACTCAGACCGCGCATGACCTCGGCGCTAAAAACACAATCTGCCGTACGTCTAGCGGCCTGACTGCACCCGGTCAATGGACAACCGCGTATGATCTGGCCGTCATCTTTAAAAAGGCCATGCGGGATGAAAAATTTTCCAATATTCTCAAAACCCGGACATTTGAAACTCATGGCGGCAAACTTGTTGTCAGTCACAATAAAGCCCTCTGGCAGATCGAAGGGGCGGAGGGCGGTAAGACGGGCTTTACCCGCGCCGCCAAGAAAACTTATGTAGGCATGTTCAAAAGGAATAATCGCACCGTTGTTATCGCTTTCCTGGGCAGTGAAAATCTCTGGAGTGATGTACGTTATCTAGTCCGCAAGGCGTTTACGGATGTGCGACCAACTATCCAGGCCGCCAAGACCAAGCTCGACGTATCAGCTATCTAGTGTAGTGTCTCTAACACATCTTTACAATGATCTTAGAGTTGTCATTCCCGCGAAAGCGGGAATCCAGATTGAAAAGACTGGGTTTATGATAAACTATTTGCATGTCACGCGCCGCCATGCAAGTTACATTGAGTAAAACAGATTTTTAAGCTGCTATCTGTAACAGCCATTTTTTTCATATTCCCTTGGGCTGACATAGCCCAGGTAGGCCTGGTCAATGACGTCTTTTGCTGTTATAAAACATTTCCATGTAATCTACGATATCCTTCTTCAGACGCCCCAGCTCCGTTTGCAGAGCCGCTTTCTCTCCAGGACCCGAATACCCTTGATCTTCTCCATTCTCATGCTTCCGTTTCCACTTTCCCAATAAATTGGGATGAATATCAAGGTTCCTGGCCGCCTCGCTAACTGAACGGCCTGGTGTGGTTGGAGGCGCCGATAGCCTGACTGAAGCCCACCCAATTTCAGTCGCGCCTCTTGGTTGGAGCCCCGCAGGGACAATTTTTGGACATAACTCGCTCCAGATTATCTATAGCATTTCTCACCGGGTCTGCAAAATTACAAGGTTTAGCTATGTTTTCGCCATCTGTCCCGCATCCCAATATGGTCGAGGGAACCGGGACTATTTGTCTAAAGTTCTTTCTTAAGACGGTCGATATACACGTTATACACATTATTGAAGAAAGGTCCCTTGACGGAGGAACAGATAACTTCATAAAATGAACAGCATCTCGCCTAATGTTAAGGTCTTGGTAAAGGTCTTGGTAGTAGATGATGATGCCAGTATCAGGTTGGCGGTGAAAACCGTGGTACAAAAGATGGGTGTCGAAGATGTGGCAGAGGCAACCAACGGACATAGCGCCCTGAAAATGATCGAGGAAAACCATTATGATCTTATTGTTTCCGACTGGAATATGCCTGAGATGGGCGGTGATGAACTTTTAAGGATCGTAAAGGGTAACGAAAAAACCAAAGATACTCCCTTTATTATGCTTACCTGCCGGAGACATCACGATGACGTAGTTAGCACCCTCAGGGCCGGCGCCAGTAATTACGTGGTAAAGCCGTTCAGCATTCAAGACCTGGCTCAAAAAATCTCAAAGATAATTTGCCCGCATCCGGAAGAAAGCATAACCGGTAGTGACGATGATACCGGAGATAAGCGGGCAGCTTCTCTCATTGAGCAAATAATAAAAAAACTGGATAGCGGCCAGGTCAATTTACCAATCCTGCCGACCGTAGGTATCAAGATCCATCAGTTACTGCGTGACCCCGAATTGTCCATTAATGATATTGCGCAGCTTGTGGAAAAGGAACCCGTTATTTCTTCAAAACTCCTGGCCATATCAAATTCAGCCTTTTATGCCGGTGTAGGCAAGAATGATAATCTGGAACGGGCCATATTGAGGATAGGCCTTAAGAGTGTACTTAACATAGTATTTGTACTGATCAATAGGGGTCTTTATGTCATGAAACATGAAAAGCACGAGGCGATGGTTAAGTCCCTATGGGAACATTCCCTGGCCTGTGCCTACGGCGCCCAGCAGACGGCCTATATGCTAAGGCTGGTGGAACCGGATAAATATTTTATGCTGGGCCTCCTTCACGATATCGGAAAGGTGGTATCGCTACAAGTATTGCTAAATATGGACGCACGAAAGTGGGGGCCCGATAACGACCATTTGATTTCCACCCTAAACCAGATACACAACGAGATAGGGGCGTTTGTATTAAAAAAATGGGACTTTGACCAGGATTATATTGACATTGCTTCTTGCCACAACCAAGAGGACATCTCATCGGATACCCCAAAAGAACTATTGGTAATCTACCTTGCCAACCTCTTGGCCCGAGAAATGGGCTATGGTCTAAAGAAATACGAGGGACCAGCGATTGTTGAACACAAGTCTGTACCATTATTAGGTTTAGACCCTCCAGGAATTGAAGCCATCCGGGGAGACATCCATAGATTTATGGAAGGCGTTAGCAGTCAATTCTTTCTATAGCTCGCGTGCAATCAGCCCAATATCTCCTGGAGCCTGTCTTTCAGGTCGCGGGGACTAAATGGTTTTTTGATATATTCGTTTGCCCCCGCCTCCATCCCCTGCTGTTCATCCATGCGTTGTCCTTTGGCAGTCAGCATCATGATATAAATGTCCATGGTCTCTGTATCTTTCTTCAATAATTCACAGACCTCATAGCCGGTCAACTTAGGCAGCATAACATCCAAAAGTATCAAATCCGGCCCTTGCTCCTTAGCTATCTTAAGGGCCGCCTCGCCATCCGTCGCGGTTAATAACTCAAAACCCGCCTTCCGAACCACAAAACTGAGGGACTCCAGGATATGGGGTTCATCATCACACACCAGGATTCGTTTGGCCATTTCCTATATCTCCTTGTACTGAGGAACTATAAAATAAAATGTGCTGCCCTCGCCCAATTGGCTTTCTACCCATATCTTGCCCCCGTGATGTTCTATTATTTCCTTGCAGATGGCCAGCCCTAAACCCGTGCCCCCCTTTTTCCGGGTAGCAGATGAATCCACCTGGTGAAATTTCATAAAGACCTTATCAAGCTCATCTTCTGGTATTCCGATGCCGTTATCTGCTACCGCCACCTGAACTCGGTCTTCGCTAACAGCAGCAGAGACAGTAATAAGGCCATCATTATCGGTAAATTTTATTGCATTGCCCAATAAATTTGTAACCACCTGGGCCAATTTGTCCCGGTCCCCGTAAATTTCGGGAAGTCCTTCCCGCACTTTCTTATCTATTACAAGACCCTTTTTTTCAGTAAGGGACGACACGGCAGCCACAGATTCATCTATCACCCCTTCAATATGGTGATAGCCCATCCTCCATACCTGCCTGCCAGATTCGATCCTGGACAGATCCAAAAGGTCATCTATCAATCGTGCCAACCGGTCGCTTTCTTCGTTAATTATGTTCAGGAACTTTGTCTGTGTCTCCATATCCTCTCCTGCGTTATCGAGCAGTATCTCGGAAAACGCCTTGATGGAGGTCAGTGGCGTCCTTAATTCGTGGGAGACCGTGGACAAAAAGTTGGTCTTTATCTGTCTAATTCCCTGAGCCTTGCGTTGGCCGCTTCCAGTTCCATAGTCCTTTCCCTGACTTTGTCCGCCAGGGTCTTACTATGTCCCTCAATCTCTTCTCTCGACCTCTTAAGGTCCCGGGTCATCCGGTTGAAGGATTGCCCTAATTGGCCAATCTCATCATCACCTTTTACCTCAGCTAAATAGTTCAAATTCCCTCTTGCGACCTCTTCTGTTCCCATCACCAGGGCCTTGATCGGCTTAGTAATACTCCAGGTCAATAAGACGCTGGTCAGAATAATCGCCAGCAGGCCCGCCAGGGTGGCTATCTGTAACTGCCGGTGCGTCCTCTTTATGATGTCATAGGCCTCATCCGTCCTCTGACAAATGCCGACCTTCCAATCCTTTCCCGGAAAATCCAGGTAGCCTTTCAGCCTGGAGTATGCACAGATCCATCCCACTTCCTGTGCACCGGTAACATCAAGCGTTCCCTCTGGATTGTGCGATACGTGCTGTCTGAGCGTATCTGGAGAAAGTTTATCGAAAATCTTTTCCTTATCAGGATAAGCAATAATCACGCCCTCCTTATTGATCATGAACATGAATCCGGTCCTTCCGACCCGAACCCGGTCTGTAATATCCCATATCTTTCCCATGTTCACCTGACCAGCCACTACCGCCTGCACCCGGCCGGCCTTATTCAGGACCGGAGCCGTGGTCACAAAGATAAATTTTTTCGGATTCAAGATAATATGGACGTTAGATACGACAGCTCTGCCTTCACGGGCCTCCCTATACCAACTCTTGCTGTTCCAGCTGCCGCGATAGTTATATGTAGTCGAGGTAATAACATTTCCCGTAAGATCGATCAGGGTAATATCTTCAAAGACCTTGTAAAAATCCTGGACTCGTCTCATCTCGGCTAATTTCTCATCTGCATCCGTAAAGTTTGAACGAATGCCGGGACTGGCTGCCGGAGTCTTAATGTTCATATAGGCATTAAAAATGGAGCGGTCGATCTCGGTGCCTACCTGCTTGGTCAATGCCAGGAGATTTTCGCTTACCATATTATTCAGGGATTGCTTCACATAGGTCAGGAAGGATAGGCCCAAAATCAATAATGGCAGGAGGCCAGTAATCAGAAAGAATAAGCTGATCTTTCTGCCCAGTCTTTTTCTGAAAATAATTTTTTCTCCAAGGCCCATTTTTCTTATTTGTTCATAAGTTCAGACCATATCTTATTTCTTATGGCGTGTCCCTTTCCTATTTCCTGATCTGTTCCTGCTTCCTTAAAGAACTCACATCGCCGGAGGATTTGCGCCGGCGGGTAAATAGCAGGGTCTTCCAATATCTCCTTCAGTGTATACTTCGCGGCGGCCCTATTGCAGTTGGCATACCAGAGGTAATTGGCTATCTTAGCACTTGCCTCCGGGGCGAGAATGTAATTGATAAATACCTCGGCCGTATACTTATTTCGTGAATCCCTCGGGATACAGATGTTGTCAACCCATATGGATGCTCCTTCTTTGGGAATCACATATTCGATATCTTTATTTTTATCTGCGGCATAACAGGCCTCGCCACTGAACTGGTGAGACAGCCAGATTCTCCCAGATATGAGATCGCCCCTGGTCTTTATACAGTCATGATAGCCAGCAATAAGGGGCCTCTGCCTCAAAAGTAATAACCGGGCCTCCTCAAGTGACCGGGGATCATTAGTATTAATGGAATAGCCTTTTGTCTTCAAGGCCATCGCTATTACCTCATCCATGTCATTTAATAAACTTATCTTTCCCCTGTACTTAAGGTCCCACAGTATCTTCCAGCTATTTACCTTTTCCTTAACGAACCTTCGGTTTACGGCAATACCCGTGGTACCCCACAAATAGGGAACCGAATACCTGTTGCCCGGGTCATAAAAGGGATTTTTAAACATAGGGTCTATGTTTCCAATGTTTGGGATATTTCGGCAGTTGACTGGCGCCAGAAGTTTCAACGCCCTCATCTCCTGCACCAAAAGTCCGCTAATTATGATGATATCGTACTTCGCCGGGTCTGATTGGACGGCAGATAACATTTCCTCTTCATTTTTATAGGTTTCGAGATGGACTTTGACTCCAAATCTCCTTTCAAAATCCCGGATGGTGGTCTCACCCAGATAGTCTTCCCAGTTATAGACATTTAACACCCGGGAAAGGGACCTTTCGTTGCCAGCAAAGGCTACTGGGGCCAATAATGACAATAACAAAAAAATACTTATCGTCATCAGTATCCTTAAAAGCTTGGGCATCTGTTCTCCTTTCAGCAGCGCTGTGAACATGCATAGCGAGCGCATTCCCCGCTGCTTGCGGCGGGGTTAGCGAGCGAA
>JASEGX010000181.1 GCA_030017815.1 Thermodesulfobacteriota bacterium
CGAACGCCCTTGGTTAAGCCAAGGGCGTTTGTAAAAAGGAGATTTTGTAATGGTGCCGAGACCCAGAATCGAACTGGGGACACCCGGATTTTCAGTCCGGTGCTCTACCGACTGAGCTATCTCGGCATAAAGTGGACGCATATTATTTATCAGCAGGTAATTTGTCAAGGCTTTTTTGCCCATTTTTAGCCGGGCCATCACGTCGCAATCCGGGGATCTAACGGCCTGGAGATACTTGACAGAATGCCCCTAAAGTAATATAAGGCGGTAGCTTAGATACATACGCAAACCTCAAGTGCCTGGGTGGCGGAATAGGTAGACGCAAGGGACTTAAAATCCCTCGGTGCTTGTCACCGTGCCGGTTCGATTCCGGCCCCAGGCACCATTTTTTGTCCGGGAGAATGTACATTATGCCAAAAGGACTGCGCAATAAATTTATCTTTATCTTCTTACTCATCCTATTAGCTGTATTTTTTACGCTCCCGTCTTTTAATAAGAATCTCCCCTCCTGGTGGAAAAAATATCTGGGTAGTGAAGGATTCAAACTCGGGCTGGATCTTCAGGGTGGTATGCACCTCATACTCCGTGTGGATGTTGAGCAGGCTATTAATAACACCCTTGAATTCTCGGCACGCGACCTTAAGGAAGTACTTCAGAAAAAAGAGATTACTGCCATACAACTGCAAAGCAATAATCCGCATCAAATCATTTTTTCCCTGCCTAATAAGGAAGCAGAAATCCAGGCTAAAAAAATAATAGCGGATGAATTCCCGGATCTGGGAATAGTCTCCTCAAGTATCGGCGGGGCATTCCCCCGGTTGACGCTGGGTCTTAAAAATGCCGTCCTCAAAGACATTAGCGACAATGCCGTGGATCGCAGCCTGGAGATCATACGCAACCGTATCGACCAGTTCGGAGTAGCTGAACCGATCATAGTCCGTCAGGGTGAAGACGAAATAGTAGTGCAACTGCCGGGGGTCAAAGATCCGCAGAGGGCCCTGGCCTTAATCGGTCAAACCGCGCTTCTGGAATTCAGGCTGGTTGACGACCAGACGCAATTGGATCTCAACCGGCTGATAGATGAGGCCATGCGTTCGGGCCGGCTAAGGGAGGGGTTCAGTCCGGCAGATCTTAACAACGCACTGCGCCCGTTTATCCCCGCCGACAGAGAGGTTTATCTGGAAAAACGGGAACGCAAGGAAACCGGCGTTGTAGAAAAAATACCTCTCCTCGTCTGGAGCAAGACCATGATGACCGGTGATGCGATCAAAAATGCCCAGGTCAGGATTGGAGGAGATTATAACGAACCCTACGTGGCCTTAGAGCTGAATGACCGCGGAGCCCGTGTCTTTGAAGAAATAACCGGCGCTAATGTAAGCAAACGGCTGGCCATCATCCTGGACGGGGTAGCCCGTTCAGCGCCGGTAATCCGGGAAAGGATCGCCGGGGGAAGCGCCCAGATCACCGGCTCTTTCACCTCGGAAGAGGCCCATGATCTGGCCATAGTCCTCAAGGCCGGAGCGCTGCCGGCCCCGGTTAGGATCATTCAGAACGTAACCGTCGGTCCATCTCTGGGGCTGGATTCCATTCAAAAAGGGTTTATGTCGGGCATCATAGGCACGCTACTCGTTGTGATCTTCATGGTCTTCTATTACCGATTTTCGGGTATCCTGGCTAATTTTGCTCTCATGTTGAACATCCTGTTTCTTTTTGCCGCCCTCTCTTTATTTAATGCCACCCTTACGTTGCCGGGCATCGCCGGCATTATCCTTTCTATTGGGATGGCCCTCGATTCCAACATCCTTATATTCGAGCGTATGCGTGAAGAATTCGCCCTGGGGAAACCCATCAAGGCTGGCATTGACGGCGGCTTTGACAAGGCATTCTGGACGATCATTGACTCCCACGTAACCACTCTGATCACGGCCTTTGCCCTCTTTCTCTTTGGCACCGGGCCGATCAAAGGCTTTGCGGTGACCCTGAGCGTGGGCGTGATATTCAATCTTTTCACGGCCTTATTTGGCACCAAAATCGTCTATGACTATCTGAATTTCAAACGCCTGCTTAAAAAACTAAATTTTGTCAGTTTCTTAAGAAAACCAAACCTTAATTTCATCGGCCTGCGGCGTTATGCGTTTATCCTGTCCGGTATTTTTGTGCTTCTGGGGGTGATAGCCTTTATTCAGATCTACCGGGGGCAGGCCAATCTAGGGGTTGATTTCGCCGGCGGGACAATGCTGCAGCTCAAGTCCAAAGCGCCTTTCGATCTTAACCAAGTACGGCAAATCCTTATTAAAAACAATCTCAAAGATTGTGAACTTCAACAGGTGACCGGGGAAAATATTCTCATGGTGCGGGTAAAAAGATCTGAAAACGTGGTGGGTAACGTCGCCGAAACTATCGGCAGCGTCCTTGCCCGGGAGATGCCGCAGAAACAGTTTGCCCTGGAAAGCCGGGCAGAAATCGGCTCATCTGTCAGCAAGGTATTAAGGGGAAAGGCCCTTATTGCCATTGCCATATCCATGGCCGGAATCATCGTCTATCTGGCCATACGCTTTGACCTCAAGTTTGGAGTGGCGGCCGCTATAGCCACGTTCCATGATGTCCTGGCCGTCCTGGGCATTTTTTATATCCTGGACACGGAAATTACTCTACTAATCGTTACGGCCCTCCTTACCTTGGCCGGTTATTCTGTGACTGACACAGTAGTCGTCTTTGACCGCATACGTGAAAATATGACAAAACAGGTCAAGATGTCCTTTGCAGACATTATCAATCTCAGTGTAAACGAAGTGTTAACACGAACGATCATTACTACAGTTACCGTTTTTATGGTACTGGCAGCTCTTCTCAGTCTGGGCGGTATAGTCATCCGTGATTTCGCCCTGGCTCTCCTCATCGGCGTTATGGTGGGCACCTACTCCTCGGTATTCGTAGCCAGCCCTATTATCTATGTCTGGCGAGGGGAAGGCAAGGCGCTCAAAGACAAGAAAAAATAAAGGCCGGCCATCCATATCAGGAATAGCCGGCCCTTATAAGCATACGGCAGACAACGCAGTAAATGACTTCCTGTTCACCGCTGAGCACGCAGAGTCCGCAGAGAAAAACTGTAAAGTACAATATGTTATCTCAGCGTTCTCGGCGGCCTCTGCGGTAAATTTTACTTTTTACGAAGCCGTTAATCTCTAGTCGTGAAAATGTCTCAGTTTCTCCCTCCGGGTATAATGACGCAGCCGGTTGAGCGCTTTTTTTTCGATCTGCCTTATACGTTCACGCGAGACGTTAAACCGCCTTCCAATCTCCTCAAGTGTATATTCAGCATCCTCCCCAATCCCAAATCTCAGACGGATGATTTTCTCCTCGCGAGGGCTGAGAGTGCACAAAATACTCTTGACACTCTCCGACAGTTCCTGCTCTTTTACTGTATCATAAGGAGATAAGGATTTTTGATTTTCAATAAAATCTCCCAGCGTACTGTCTTCATCGCCTACCGGAGTCTCTAATGAAATCGGCTCCCGGGACGCTTCCAGAATAGAAATAATCTTATCCATGGGAAGAGCAGTCCTCTCCGCCAGCTCATAAGGCGTAGGATCTCTGCCCAATTCCTTGAGAAGGGCGTAATAAGCCTTAAAAAATTGGCTGCGTAACTCCAGGAAATGCACCGGCAGCCTTATAGTCCTCGTCTTGTCCAGGATAGCCCGGGTTATGGCCTGCCGTATCCACCAACTGGCGTAGGTGCTGAATTTATTGCCCTTACTATAATCGAACCGGAAAACTGCCCGCATAAGACCCAGGTTTCCCTCCTGGATAAGGTCGGCAAGATTTAACCCCTGGTACATATACTTCTTGGCAATGCTCACCACCAGACGAAGGTTAGCCCTGATCATCTCATCCTTGGCCTTCTCAATGGCTTCAATCTCTTTGGTTACACCGGCCAACAACTTCTTAATTTTTTTTGGTTCAGGGTACCGGGCGGCCAATTCTCTGACATTTTTGAGAAGGTAATTGAGATGCTGTTTTTTAGGTTTGAGCGAGGGATCCCGTTCCCTCCAGGTGCTAATTCGCTCATGGATGGCCTTTAGTTCCGGTTCCCTGCCACGGGTCTTGAGCACTACCTGGAGAAGAATTTCGTAACCCGACTGAATAATGCGGCTCAGCTCCTCCTCTCTTCCAGGTGTAAGCAAGGGGAACCGCCCCATCTCCCTCAGGTATGTAGTCGTCACCTCAAATGGTTCTTCAAACCCCTCTGTCTCCTTTTCAACAAGTTCGGCTGCTTCCACCACTTCTTCCACCTGTTCCTTATCCCTGCCCTTCGGCCATTCGGCTTCGGCAGAATCAAGCCCCTCTACTACAGGGGCTTCTTCAACCACCTCGATATCGTTCTTACTCAAAAATTCGAAAATCTCTTCGATCTCGTTAGGATCGTTGACGTCTGAAGGCAGCAGTTCGTTCAAATCCTCATACGTAATCTGCTCTTTTTTACCGACAGCTTTCAGTAATCTTACTTTATCCAGTTTATCCATATTCACGCACGGCTCACCGATTACCAAATCCATTAAAATATCCGGCAGAATTTGCTTATTTGTTTTATATCAAACTTTAACCACTGCCCGCCAGCTTGTAAAGGAATAAAATTATATAAAGTTGGATAGCTTACCACCGAATTATATATTCGGCAAGTAAAAAATAGGCCATTGTCAAGCCAATTTAGAAATGTCCTATTTTTACCAAAATAGAAATGTCCGGTTT
>JASEGX010000182.1 GCA_030017815.1 Thermodesulfobacteriota bacterium
GGATTATTTTGTATCTCTGCGGGAATCCCTGTGGCGATGGTCACTCCATGATCGAGGACGATGAGATGCTCGCATAAGCCCATCACAAAACGCATATCGTGTTCGATAAGTATAATAGCCAGGGCGTAAGCTTCGCGGATGGAGTTTATAAAGTCCATCATATTACCTGTTTCCCGTGGGTTCATTCCGGCTACCGGCTCATCTAAAAGGAGCAGTCTGGGATTAGTAGCCAGGGCCCGGGCTATCTCCAGCTTGCGTTGCTGTCCATAGGCCAATGTCCCGGCCTTCTCGTTGGCGACATTATCGAGTTGGACTTCGGCCAGGAGTTCTCTGGCCATACTCCGCATCTTCTTTTCTTCAGACTTGTAGCGCGGCAGACGAAAAATCGCCTCCCAGAAACTGGAATGAAGACGTCCATGGTAACCGATCATTGCATTTTCCAGGACGGTTAAGTCATTAAAGAGACGAATATTCTGGAAGGTGCGGGCAATGCCTCCGGCGTTTATGATATGGCTTTGTGTGCCGGTGATGTCTTTACCCCTGAAATAAATTTTCCCTTCAGTAGGCAACAGGCGCCCCGTAATCATGTTAAAAACCGTAGTTTTTCCGGCGCCGTTCGGGCCGATAAGACCGATTAGATCCCCTTCTTTCGCCGTTAGGAAAAAATCGCTAACGGCCATAAGTCCCCCAAATTTCATGGTCAGATGTTCGACCTTAAAGAAGGACACGCGCTATTACCCTCTTCTTTTCCCTATCTTTAAAAACCCGCAGAACCATTCCCAGGAGAACTCGCGGCGGCCCATGAGCCCCTGCCGGGCAAAGATCATAACCAGGATAAGCATTATAGAGAAAACAACCATACGCATTCCCGGTATGCCCGGGATATTAAACGGCCCGATAGCCATCGGTTCTTCTACGGCCCTGAGCCATTCCCCGGCATGGGTAATAATTATAGCCGCGATAATAGAACCGGTCATACTTCCCAGCCCGCCGATGACGATTATGACTAAGAGATTAAACGTCAGGAAAAAACTAAAAAGGGTTGGAGAAATGGTAGTAATCAGATGGGCCATAAGTCCACCGGCCATGCCGGCGAAAAAGGCGTGAACTACAAAGGCCAACATCTTGTGCCGGAATACATTGATTCCCATAGCCGCGGCGGCTACTTCATCCTCTCTAATGGCCTGCATGGCCCGGCCAAAGCTGCTTTTGACCAGGCGGGTGACGCAAAAAACAGTGAAGACAGCCACCCCCCAGGACCACCACAAGTTCGTGTATTCGGACAGACCCTTAAGTCCAAGCGGGCCGTTGGTTATACTCTGGACATTATTGGCCACTACCCGAATCACCTCCCCAAAGCCCAAGGTAACTATAGCCAGATAGTCTCCGCGTACCCTGAACACCGGAAAGGCCATAATAAATCCCAGGAGGGCAGCAAAAGCGCCACCTATCAAGAGGGAAGGCAGGAAAGGCAGATGCAGGACAGAAAGCGGCCATATAATGGGTTCGATGATAAAAGAAAGTTCCTTTTCAGCCGGGCTCAGGGTCAAAAGGGCCGTAGTATAAGCGCCCACAGCCATAAAGGCATTCGGCCCTAAAGAAAACTGACCGGCCACCCCATTTATAAGATTGTAACTGACTGCCAAGGTTACAAAGATGGCTGAGACATTTAAAATGCGGATCTGATACTCATCGGCCTGGTTTTGAACCTGGAGAAAAAAAGCAAAAAGGCCCACTATCGCGCCATAGGTACACAGCTTGTATATCCATTCCCGCCTATGCCGGTCGGACATGGCTTCTAACCTATCGTATCCTTTCCTGCCAGACCAGTAGGTCTAAAGAGTAAAATGAGTATCAAAAGGACAAAGGCAAACGCATCCCGATACCCGGCCAGAGACGGCAAGAAAGCCACCAGAAGAATTTCCGTTGTTCCTAATAATAATCCGCCTAAGACCGCCCCGTGGATGTTTCCTATACCCCCAATAACTGCGGCCACAAAGGCCTTAAGGCCGGGAAGAATGCCCATAAGCGGATTTATTTGGGGATATTTCATCGCCCACATGATCCCTCCTGCCGCGGCCAGGGCCGAACCCACGGCGAAAGTCAGACTGATAACGCGATTTACGTCAATGCCCATGAGCTGGACCATCTCCATGTCTTTGGCCACCGCACGCATGGCCGCCCCCACCCTGGTTCGATAGAGGAGTAAAAAAACCAGCGCCAGAAGGAGAGCGGTAACTAACGGCACCCAGATACTGAGGCTGAAGACGTGCACTCCACCCAGTTCATAGGTCTTATCCAAAAAATCCGGGCGGTAAAAGGCCTTGGGCCGGCCGCCAAAAACCACAAGCCCCAGGTTTTCGAGAAGAAAGGAGACACCAATAGCGGTGATTAAAGCCGAGATGCGGGGGGCATGGCGCACTGGCCGGTAGGCCCCAAGGTCAATAAGGATACCTAATAGCGCTGTAAGCAAGATAGCTATGATAACCGAAAGCCACCAGGGAAGGGCATAGACAGATATGCCGAAATAGGCAAAATACGTGGATACCATGAGGATATCGCCATGGGCAAAATTGATAAGGCGGATTATCCCATAAACCATGGTATAACCTATGGCTATAAGGGCGTATAGGCTCCCCAGGGAGATGCCATTTAATAGCTGCTGTAAAAATAAAGAAAGGTCCACGTGAGTAATTGATGCACTTACCAGGGCTTAACTATTGTAAGATATCTGAATTGTCCGCCGTTCACCTGTAAAATAACAGCACTTTTTACTGCATTGCCGTCCGGCCCAATTTTTATTACCCCGGATACACCGCCAAATCCCCTGGTTGAGGCCAGGGCGGTCCGGATGGCGTCGCCATCGGTGCGTCCGGCCCTTTTTATAGCATCCAGAAGGACAAAGTAGGCATCGGCGCCCAAGGCGTGGAATCCGCTCGTCTCCTCATGCCTGGTTTTTTTGAAAAACTTCATAAATTCCTTGGCCAGGGGTGTCGCGGCCCCTTCCGGTGCAAAATGGGCCAGGAGATAAAGCCCTTCTACGGCCTTACCGCCTATTTTTATCAACTCCGGGGCCTGTGCCCCATCTGCGGATAATATAGGTATATTGAGGTTGAGTTCCCGCGCCTGGCGGGCAATAAGGGCATCCTCAGCGTAATAATTAGGTAAATAAAGGAGATCTGGTTGTGATGCCGGGATGCTTGTCAGTTGAGCCGAAAAATCCTGGTCTCCGGTCTGGCAATAAGCCATAGATACTACCTTGCCACCCAGACGGGTAAATGCCTTTTTGAAATAACTGGCCAGTCCAACGCAGTAATCCTGAGCCCGATCCACAATTACAGCCACCCTCCGGGCCCCAAGGTTCTGGTAGGCAAATCTGGCCGCAGCCTCACCCTGAAAAGAGTCAATAAAGCAGACGCGGAACACATACTTCTTATTCTGAGTCACCAACGGCAGTGTAGCTGTGGGACTGACCATCGGAATCTTCGCCTTCTCGCTCAAGGCTGCTCCGGCCATAGTATTTGAACTGGTGGCCGAACCAATAATGGCCTGGACTTTTTCTTTCTTGAGGAGCCGGCTTACGGCATTGGCCGCCTCTATCCGGTCGCTTTTTTCATCCACTAAAACGAGTTCTACCTGGCGGCCTAGAACTGTAGGACGCATTTGATGGGCTGCCTGGATACCAGCCCACTCCATCTGACCAAAGGCCGCCACCGGACCGGTCATGGGAAGATAGACACCGATACGAATCGGCTCACCGGCCAGGCTTAAGGATGGCAAAAAGAATGGGAGACAAATACAAAAGAAAACCGAAACCGCGGCCAACCAGATTATCTTGTGCTGCAATTTGTCACCCCTGATCGCTGAAAGCGTGAAGTTCGCCCCGGCGAATCTGCCTGTGGCACGACTGGAAACAGTAGTTTCCGGCTGAATACTAATTAAAATGGCAATTTCAGCTTAAAAAGAAAAGATTTTACCCTGTCTATAACCCCCGTAGATTGTTCCGATTCTTCTTCCGCCTTTTTGTTGATACTCGATATATCCTCCAGGGATTGCTTTCCTTCACCTGCTTTAGATTTTTCTTGCCCACCTTCCACCGAAACGGTAATCCCCGAAGAAGCGCTGTCTCTCCGTTCAGGGGTAGTTGCACAGGCCGCGCCCCCGATAAGTAGAACCAGGACTAAAACACATATACAGTGACGGCCGATCATAGAAAATTATAAATGTACCAAAGATTATCTAAAGGTGACAATTTATATCTACCCTCGTTACTTACAAAACATCCGTTGCAGATATAACAACTCTTTTTTCAATTCTGCCAGCAAGGTTCTGTTCTTGCTGTCTTCACCATCAAGGAAGCCTATCTCCAGTTGCCCCCCTTTATTCTGGGCCAGGGCCTTGCGCGCCCCGGCTATGGTAAAGCCTTCTTCGTAGAGCAACCTTTTTATCTCCATTACCAGTTCCAGGTCTGACTTTCTGTAAAGCCTCTGGCCGGAGGGCGGGCGATATGGCTTGATTTCATTAAACTCCGACTCCCAGTAGCGAAGCACATGCGGTTCTACCCCCGCAATCTGACTAACCTCGCCGATCTTAAAGTAACGTTTGTCCGGGATAGGGTTATTCATGGATTAGTCAGTGCTGACGGCTTCGTAAAAAATCCATTTGCGGCGTTACGCGGCATCCTTCGTCACTGCGGCGTAGCTATAAGTACG
>JASEGX010000183.1 GCA_030017815.1 Thermodesulfobacteriota bacterium
TTCAATTAACAGGTGTAGGCTATTTTAGATGTTGCTTGATTGGGGCGGGGAGAAGATAAAAAATCGCTTCGCGGCTACGAAGGTCTTCTTATAGTAAGGCTTTTCCAAAGAGGAAATAGTCACACTCCTGTCTCTACGGGCGGCATGTATCATCCTGCCGTCACCTATGTAAATTCCAGTATGCCCAATTTGCCCTGACGATGGGGATCGCCTAAAAAACAGGACATCGCCGATTCGGAGCTTTGACCAGTCAAAGTTATTTGTCACCAGCATGCCTACTTTTATTTGTTCTCGGCTGGACCTGGGTAATTCAATCCCGAATTTGGCAAAGACCTTTTGTACGAATCCGGAACAGTCAAGGCCACTTAAAACCGATACGCCGCCATACCTATAGGGAGTGCCTAACAGTTGCTTTGCTGTTGACAACAGCAAGTTGGCAAAACGCTTACAGTAACCTTCTTCCCTGGGCTTATCTGTATTCACAAGACGTACCGGTTCAGGGCTTACAGCCTTTGAAGAAATGGGTTCAACCTGGGGAGGTATAGGATTTTGGGAGGGTTTTGAGTTGCCGCCAGAACTCAAGGACTCTGCTATGGGGTTCTTGCCCGCCATATCTCCCTGAGACTTATTCTGTACGTTGCTACCATCAAGAGGTTTAAGGAGATAATCCCCATTCTCCAGGGGAATAATCTTTACAAGCGGATTGCTGTCAGGAACAGCGGGTTTTTTCCGGGCAATATGAGGCCTTGCTTTCTTACTGGATATCTTTTTGCGGGTAATTCTTTTCTTGGCCGCTATTTTTTTAGCAGCTGTTTTTTGGGCAACTATTTTTTTGGTCTTAGTTTTAAGAATCTGGGCTCGCTTAGTCTTAGCAAGACCGTCAGACACAGGAAATATAAGGCAGAAACTAACAATCGAAAGGATTGTTACAATAAAGCGGATAATCGGGGTCTTATCTTTTCCCCTTTTTATGCTTTCCCGCCATGGAAAGCTCATCCATACCTCCATGTTCGACTTTACATTTAGCTTCTATTTATAACTTATCGGGCCTTAACGAATTTACTTTAAATTAAGTCGGCAAACTTTTGTTCTAATATCTGATTCTCGATGCATAGTCAAGGAAAAAGTGTGAGTCGGCGGGGTAAGGCGAAGAGAGAACCCACAGCCATGTCACATCGTAAATATTATGCTAAATTATTTGAAAAGCGGAGGGGACTCTGTTATACTGATGGCGACTTGCTGTTTATAACTTATTGAAATTACAACAAAAGGAGTAACGATGGCCTCTTTTTCCTTTAAGCTTGCGACATCTATAAGATTTGGGGTCGGAGTGATTGACGAACTGCCGGATGCCGTCAAAAAACTAAAAGGGACTAAGCCTCTTTTAGTTGCCGATCCGTCCCTGCGCAAGGCCGATTTATTAAACAAGTTAGAAGAACCTCTCAAGAAAACAGGCATTTCGTATGCACTGTTCGAAGAGGTCGATCCTGAACCGGGTCTGAAACTGGCTGACCGGGCTACGGAGACAGCCCGCAAAAACGGGTGTGATTGTGTTATTGGGGCCGGCGGTGGCTCGGCTATGGACATAGCCAAGGCAGCGGCTGTTCTTCTGACAAACAGGGGAAAAGCAGTCGATTATGTCGGGCTTAACAAGGTGGAAAAACCAGGTGTCCCCAAGATCATGGTACCCACTACGGCCGGGACCGGCAGCGAGGTAACGTTTACGGCGGTCTTCATCAATGAAAAGACTAAGTCTAAGGGAGGGATAAACGCTGATTTCCTTTATCCGGAACTGGCTATTCTCGACCCGGCGTTGACTACCTCTGTGCCTCCTTTAGTGACCGCTTATACGGGCATCGATGCCTTTACCCACGCCCTCGAGGCCTTTGTCTCGCGAGCCGCCCAACCTTTTTCCGACCTCTGGGCTCTGGAAGGAATAAGGCTTATCAGTGGAAGTCTGCGGCGGGCCTACTGCCAGGGTGATGACCTGGAGGCCAGAAGCGATATGCTCCTCGGCAGTCTCTATGGCGGACTGGCCCTGGCCACGGCCGGAGTAGGGTTGGTCCATGCCATGGCCTATCCTTTGGGGGGCCTATACCGGATACCGCACGGTCTGGCCAACGCGGTGCTATTACCTTATGTAATGGTCTATAATCTGGTCGGAGACCTTCCGAAGTTCGCTACTATTGCCGAAGCCATGGGAGAAGATGTATCACACGGCTCACTGCGCGAGGCGGCTGAGATAGCCTGCGAGGCGGCGCGCCTCTTGTGCGCGGATGTGGGCATCCCGGAGTCTCTTAAAGACCTTAACATCCCTAAAAAAGATATACCGAAGATGGCCAAGATCGCCATGACCGTGGCCAGGCCTATTGCCAATAACCCGCGCACCGTGACCGTGGACGAAGTGATCGCACTTTATGAGATGGCCTATGAAGGACTCGATTAAAGGAAAGGCACCAAAAAAGACCTTTGCAAAACATCCCCCTTTTGCAAAGGTCTTAAAGAAAGGAGACTGACCAATGCCCGGATATGAAGTTTTTGACAAGGAAGAACGGAGACAGATAATGGACGTCCTGAAAACAGGCGTCCTCTTTCGATATGAGTTTCCCAATGAACGCAAGGGAATCTATAAGGTCAAAGAATTTGAAGAGGCCTTTGCCCGTTATTGTGGCGTAGCCCAGGCCCAGGCCGTCTCCTCGGGGACGGCCGCCCTGAAGGTAGCCCTGGCCGCCCTGGGTATCGGTGCCGGCGACGAGGTCATAACCCAGGGATTTACCTTTGTGGCCACCTGGGAGGCCATATTTGACATCGGCGCTATACCGGTGTTCGCAGAAATAGACGAGACCCTGAATATGGACCCGGCAGATGTGGAGAAAAAAATAACCCCACGTACCAAGGCTATTATCCCTGTGCACATGTTAGGGGCGCAGGCCAGGATTGAAAAGATCGTGGCCATCGCCCGCCGCCATAACCTGAAGGTGATAGAAGATACCGCCCAGGCCGCCGGAGGCCGGATAAAGGGCAAACACGTAGGCACCTTCGGCGATATGGGCACGTTTTCCTTTGATCCGGTTAAGACCATCACCACCGGTGAGGGCGGCATGGTCATTACCAATGACGCCGAACTCTACCGCAGGGCCTGTGAATACCACGACCACGGCCATGATCATGTGCCCAATCCCGGCGGGAGGGGCGGGGAAGGGCGCAGTTTTATCGGTTTCAACTACCGCATGATGGAACTCCAGGGAGCCATCGGACTGGCCCAGTTGGCAAAGCTTGACAGCATCATTGCCCGGCAGAGGAAAAACAAGGCCCGTATAAAGAAGGCCCTTAAGAAAATTAAGGGGATAACCTTCCGCAGGCTCGTCGATGAGGCCGGGGATACGGCTACTTTTCTGGCCTTTTTCCTGCCGGATGCAGAAAAGGCGCGGGCCTTTAACGCTGCACTTAAAGAAAATGAGGCCGGAGCCATCTATTTTGCCGAAAATACGTGGCATTACTACCCGAAATGGGAGCATCTCCTGGCTGGTTCCACGCTGGCGGCGAGTGGCTGGCCGTTCCAGCATAAAGAGGCCGGCCGCGACCTTAAATACCGGCCTGACGCCCTACCCCAGTCGGCAAGGATCGTGGAACGGTGTCTGGTCTATCCCATCCCGGTAAAGATGCCGAAAGAGCGCCTGGCCCAGATTCTGAGCGCTATCGAAAAGGCCGCTAAAGTCCTATGAAATGCGCATCCGCCAGCGGCGGACAAAGGACAATGAAAAAAATCCCCCCTCACCCCCCTTTAGTAAAGGGGGGGACATCCATTAAGTCCCCCTTTGGAAAAGGGGGATACAGGGGGATTTTCAGGTGAAAATCGTGGCCATAATTCCGGCCCGCTACCCATCGACGCGCTTCCCCGGAAAGCCCCTGGCAGACATCTTGGGAAAGACCATGATCCAGCATGTCTATGAGCGGGCCAAACAGGTGCCGGAAACGGCCAGGGTGGTCGCGGCTACGGATGATGAACGCATCTATGACGCTGTGATCGGGTTTGGCGGCGAGGCGGTCATGACTGCTACCAGCCACCCCTCCGGCACAGACCGGATCGCTGAGGCCGCGGATAAGCTATCCCTGGCCGATGAGGACATCGTCGTCAATATCCAGGGCGATCAGCCTTTGTTCCCGCCGGAGATTATCAAAGACCTCACCGCGCCCCTCCTGGGCGATAAAGCCATTCCCATGTCCACCCTTATCTACAAGATCGTGCGGCCGGAGGAGCTTACCGATCCCAATCACGTAAAGACCGTGTTTGACCGAGATGGTTATGCCCTTTATTTTTCCAGGGCCACCATCCCGTTTTTTCGCGGAGAAGGCGCACCACCTGACTACTACAAGCACCTCGGTTTCTATGCCTACCGCAAGCGGTTCCTCACGCGATTTGTCGCCTTGCCGGTGGGGGTCTGGGAGGCATCTGAAAGGTTAGAACAGCTCCGCGCCCTTGAACATGGCTACCGGATTAAGGTAGTTCTGACCCCGCACGATTCCATCGAGGTTGATACCCCCGCGGATTTAGAGCGGGTCAGAGAGGTGATGTTGGCAGAGAGCCAATAAAGATGGATTCGTTAAAAAGCCTTTTCACCGCTGAGTACGCAGAGCCCGCAGAGAAAAACTTTAAACTGTTTAATA
>JASEGX010000184.1 GCA_030017815.1 Thermodesulfobacteriota bacterium
CATCGCTCTCTAACCTTGAACCGTGAACCTTGGAACTTTGAACCTGAGTAGTTACTTTAATTTTACAAAGGACAGGATTCTTACTTATTCTTCAATCGTACCTATGGACTGAAGCGCAATCCGGGCCTCTTTAAAAAGGGGATTAACCTTGAGCGCCTTTTGCCATTTTCTCCTGGCCTCGGCTAGGTCACCCATTTTTTCATAAACCAGGCCCAAATGATAGTAGATTTCGTGGTCTTTTTTCATCCGACGCTGGGCTTCTTTAAGATGGTGGAGGGCTTGAGGATAATCATTTTTGAGATAATAAATCCGCCCTATTGTCTTCCAATAGAGGCCGTTTTGGTGATCAAGCTCAAGTGCTTTTTGACATAATGTACGGGCAATTTCCAGGTCGTTTTTTAGTTCAGCGTAAAGCATACCCAACCAACTAAAGGAAAAGGCATCGGCAGGGTTGCCCTTGACCGCCCTTTTAAATGCAGCCATGGCATCTTTTTTTAGATTCAAGCCGAGATAAGCCTCGCCCAGATAGCGGTATATATACCCCTTAGCATTCGGGCACTGCGCTGCTTTTTGAAAATAACCAACGGCATCCGCCCCCTTTTTTTGTTCTTGTAATAACTTCCCCAGCTGAAAGAGGATGTCAAAATGATTCCCGTTCAATGAAGCCGCCTGTTGCAGGGCCAAAAAGGCCTTATCCGGGATGCCGGTTTTGAGATAGGCCAAACCCAGATTGTATCGGGCCATAAAATTATCTTTTTCCAGGGACAGGGTCTTCTCAAAACAGGAAATGGCCCTTTTATACCATTTAAGCCGGGCATAGCAAACGCCCAGGCTATTTAAGAGATTGACGTCTTGCGGATCGAGGGATAGTCCTTTTTTATATTCCATTATGGCGCCGTGGATATGGCCTGCATTGAAAAGCGTATCTCCGCTTATATTGAGACTTACGGCGTCAAAAGCGGTAATGGTGTCCGGGCCAAAGAAATCAGTATGCACAAGCGCTTTGTAGGCGTTAAAGGGGCTCTCGTCTTTTTTATAGTCAAGCACCGGATAACCGGCCAAGCCTATAGATACGGTCCTGCCGCACGCTTCCTTGATCTGAGATTTCAAATTCTGTCCTGTAAGAAGAGCCTCTTCCGGGCTAATATCCGGCAGGTAAACGAAGAAGGAGTCCTCAGTGCACGGCAGGATCGACTGCCCCGGCGATAACCAGGAATTTATCTTTTCCAGGAAGGGACCATAGTCCTCTTTTCCATTTTGGTCATCATATCTTGCCAATATCAAGGAAAAATTACTTATTTTTTTCCAGTTCCTTCTCAGTTTATCCGTAACCCGATAAATATGTACCGCCATTTTAAGGCTAGCGGTCTCTTCAAGCTCCCGGGAAAAACAAAGAGGATAATCGAACCTGCTTTTGGCCACGGCCAGCGTCTCTTTACCGTTCTCGATAATATGATTATATGACTTTCCTGGCGCAAGAACCTGGCCTGCCTCGTTGCTGTTTATCGGATAGGACAAAACCCCAATAGCCGCCTTGACCCCGTCCTTAAAGCGTCTTTTATTAAAGAGTTCAAATATAGCCAGACTTATATTACGGCCTCTCTCCTCATCACAAAAAGGCACGATCAGGGCTAAGGTCGATTTGTCTCTGCGGAACAGGCATGAAGGCTCGATGCCTTTCAACTCATTTCTTATAGCCGGGATAATATCCGCCCAAAATTCACTTTGAGTGCCCGGCTTAAGGCTCGGGTTAGGGCGGCGCTTTAATGACTGCGTAAAGAACGCCTCTATAAAGATTATGGAAAAACGGGTATGCGGACCGGGCAGGTCCGGAAAGCTTTCCGGTTGGGAGACAGGTTTATTATCCCTGCCCTTCTGGTCTGTAGTTATAAGCTGGATAAGAGTATCTTTAAAAAGTTCCGGGGCTAGTGCGCCGCTTTCCGTATCTGTAAAATAGGCCTTATACACCCGGACTTTTTCCAGGATTAATTGGCTAATCTTTGGCCATTGGCCGGACAGTATATTTTCTTTAAATGTCCCGGCCATATTTTTAAGTATAGCTATGCCGAGAGGCTTGTTTTGCCATATAAAAGGCAAGAATACTGAGTCGGTGGTTTTTTCAACGACAGGAACACTAGTTGAAAAGACCTCATTCATCTGAAAACTCCCCCGTTCCCCCTTTAAAATCCCCCCCGGCCCTCTTTTTTCAAAGGGGGGTGTGGGGAGATTCTGGGGAATTGTTTCCATTTTGCTTTCGGTAATCAGGGGGCTAGGAAGATTCGGCGTACAGTTCGCAGTCCAAAGGAGTATATCTTGGGTCTGAAAGAGAAGTCTTAAGTCTTTCTTTATATACTCCTGAAAAAGGAATATATCCTGTGGTTCCAATAAAGTTATGGAGAGCCTTTTTCCCATGTTGGCTTACTCCGAAAGGACTGTTTTGATGGCTTCGACAATATGGGGAATCTCTTCCGTGCTCACTGTGCGCATATCCATGATAAATTGATCGTTTTCAATGCGGCCGATGACCGGGCGAGGAAGGCTTCGCATCCTGGCCTCCAGTTCTGTTACGGAGAATCCCCTTGGCCTAACGGCTACGGCCCGGCTGGGCAATTTCTGAAGCGGCAGGGCTCCGCCGCCTACCTGAGAGTCAACATCTATAACCTGCAGCGAAAGATGATCCACGGCTATCTTTGTCAGGCGGCGGTAAAGCTGTAGGGCCTTTTTATGGATTTCAGAGACGGGCGTGGTCAGCAGCCGCAGGGTCGGTATCTGCTTAATAGCCTCTTCTTCGTCAAGGTACAGCCTTAAAGTAGCTTCCAGGCTGGCCAGCGTTAACTTATCGATTCTTAGTGCCCTATTTAGGGGATTACTTCGTATCTGTCTGATAAATTTATCCCGGCCCAGGATGATACCGGCCTGAGGCCCTCCCAGTAATTTGTCCCCGCTAAAAGTCACTAGGTCTGCTCCGGCCTGGAGCGCTTCCTGGACGGTGGGCTCTTTAAGCAACCCGTAGCGGGAAAAATCAACAAAACATCCACTCCCCAGATCCTCCACAACCGGAAGGCCATGTTTTTTACCCAGCGCCACTAAATCCGCTAATGGAACTTCAGAAGTGAAACCTATTATATGGAAGTTGCTGGTGTGGACTTTCATCAGGAAGGCCGTATTCTCGCTTATAGCCCGTTCATAGTCTGCCGGATGGGTTCGGTTGGTCGTGCCCACTTCGACCAGTTGCGCCCCGCTTCGGGCCATTATATCCGGGATACGGAAGGAGCCCCCTATCTCTACCAACTGCCCGCGGGAGACAATAACCTCTTTGTCCCTGGCCAGGGTATCGAGTACCAGGAGCACGGCCGCCGCGTTGTTATTAACGACAAGAGCGGCCTCAGCGCCGGTTAACTGGCGGAGTATCTCTTCCACATGTACATACCGGCTGCCGCGCTGTCCAGCAGACAGGTCAAATTCCAGATTTGAATAACCGGCAGCGATGGCGTTCATCTGGCCAACCGCTGCATCCGCTAATAATGACCGGCCGAGGTTGGTATGGATGACCACTCCCGTGGCGTTTATAAGAGGGCGGAGACTGGGCCGAGCAGCTTGACCTAAAAAATCCTTCAACGATTCCGTGATATTGTCCAGAGAGGTATCCACCTGGACTGATTGCCTATTTGTGGCCAGGAGTTGGCCGCGGATTCCTTCCAATACCTGGCGGATAGTGGATACCACCAGGCGGCGGGGATATTTTTCAAGCAATGATTGTGTCTCTGGAAGAGATAATATTTCATCCACTGAGGGGATATTGCGAAGCAGGTTATTTGTATCACCCGGTACTGACATTTTTTAAGATGGCAATTTTGATGAACTCGTAAAAAGCCGAAGTTTAATCGTCTTGCTTTTGTTCAATTTGGCTGACCTTATTAACGTAAGAGCTTATCCTGTCTCTATCTTCGGCTTTCAGGTCTATAAATTGTAAGCCGGCCATTACTATCTTTTTATCTTCTTCCGTCCCCAGGCTTGACCATACCACTTGACAATCCGTTTCAATGGGAAGGCTTTCGCCCGGAAGATTGAAACATACCGCGCATTTTGCCCCCACAGACACCGGTTCATCAATTCTTACCAGTAACCCGCCGCCCCCGATGTTGACGGCATAAGCTTTAGTGAAATCCCGGCCGGATTTGAATTGAATGTCCAGGGGCTTCGCCGCTCGTTGATCCTGGCGGCCGGAGAATGCACTAATTTTAGCAGTCGTTTCGCGCAGGCGTTTTACTAAGGCCCTGAATACCATGCGCATATCCTGCGACAGCTTGTTATACTCATGGTCCAGGAGATCACGGTCCACGATACCCAGAGAGACGTCCCCCCTGGCTATGGCCGAGGCGGAGCGGGGCGTTTTATCGACAAAACTCATTTCTCCAAAGACGTCGCCTTCCTTTAGGGTCTCTACGATAACCTTTTGCCCCCGGCAATATTTTGAGATTTCAATCTGGCCGGATAAAATCACATAGATCCAATCCCCGTAACTTCCTTCTTTGAATATATAGTCTCCGTCTTTAAACTGCATTTCATTCACAATGGAAAGCATTGGCTTCTTTTGCTCCTTGAGGATTAAAGGCCAAAGCACGTATCCTTAAAGTAAACCCCGTTAGAGAACTTCGTCC
>JASEGX010000185.1 GCA_030017815.1 Thermodesulfobacteriota bacterium
CGCACCGCCTCGTTTATCTGCGCATAAGAAATACCCGGGTTTCTTCTGTGCCTGACCGTAAAGGAGTCCTCACCGATAAAGGTGTCCTCATAATGACTTAAAAAAGTCCCCTGGTGATCAATAACCCAGGCATAGCCTGTCTTGCCTGAACGGATGTCCCGGGCATATCTCATGGCGATGCCTATCGGGTCCACGACCATAAGACTCAAACCTTCGAATTGGTATCCTGAATCGCCTCCATGCCTGGTAGCGGGTCTATAGGTCGGCGTGGCCATAACCATCAACCAGCGGCCCTTGAAAGGGCCGGCTTCGGGCCGGAATGTGCGTCCAGCCAGTATCTTACCCCTGTGTTCTGGTTTGACACCCCATTGCCGATACTCTTCATAATCGATTCCCAATCCGGCTCCGTCCGTGAACCCCTGCCCGCTCAGGGTAAGCATCGTCTTGCCTTTGCGGTCGAGATAGACCATCCCCAGGACATGCCAGTCCCGGACCAGAGCAAAAAGAGAAGCGACCTCTGTCCTTACCACATCCGGTCGTTTAATATCCCGTTCCCAAAATTGATTAAATTCGAATAAATTGGTCTCGAGATAATTAAAGTGATTACGGATAGCGTGGGCTACCTTCCTGGCCAGTATAAGTTGTTGCCGGTTAAACTGATCCGTTACCGTCTTTTCTATCTCTTCATTGGCGCTATACCCCAAATAGCCAATGATGCCGGAGACAAGAATGAAAACGCCCACTGCAATAATGAGAAACCTTTTAACCTTGATGGATGGCCTCCCTACCCTTATTTCTAAGATAACTATCTAGCCACTAATGCACAGAGACACCAGGATTATAGAATAGTTTCTTCTCCCCCATCCCTGGGGCCTTGGTGACTTGGTGGCTAAATAATTATTTTCTAAGTATCTTATGAATATCTGACCATTTTATCAAGCCTAAACATCCAGAAGTATCAAGGTACTTAGTCCAGTTCTGGCACCTAAATTGCAACTAAGCATTTTTTACTCATTCAATATGTTGTGAAATAATATAGTCTGGCTGCAGGCCATGCCGGAGCGACACTTCCTACGGCAGGTCGCATACCGCCCAGACATGAAAAGGGCCTCTCTGCTTTAGGCCCACCCCTACCGCACCCTTATGCAGGTAGAGCGCCCAGGCCCAGTCCGGCTCGAAGACACTGGTCGTGGATGACCAGTACACCTCCTGTACCTCTCCAAAGGGATGCCCGGAAGGAAGGGCCGGGCCGTGTGCCGAACAATCCACAAGCGATTCCAATTCGTTTATATTCGGCAGACGCCATTGGCTGCTCCCGCCCAGGCCGACCTGATTTAACGACTCTACCGCCTTGAAGGCATCCGACCAGGCCACTCCGCGTCCGGCCAGATCCGCCTTCCGCATCCATCTGAGCCCGGTGAGGCGGTCTATAGCCGTTTCACCCAGGACGTCGAAGCGGGGCACAGGCCAGGGACAGCCGGATTCTATCTCCCCGTCCTGCCCACGAAAGGCCGCAGGCATCTCCTGCCCGCAACCGACCTCCCGACCCTCTGCATCAAAACAGCGCATCTGCCCTGTAACCGGCAACACACCACTTTTTCCCCGGACCAGCCATAGGAGGTGATATTCATCTTTCCGGCCGTAAAACATCCGCCCCCCTTCCATGTGCACATACCAGGCATAGGCGGAGTTAATGGCCGCACTCGTGGAGGTCCAGTACCAGCCGAGAAAAACATTTGCAAAAGGGTGGCCATCGGGCAAAGCGGGTTTTCTGGTCTGGTGGCTCAGGAGACTGCGAAGCTCCCGCCGGTTGGGCAGCCGCCAATCTGCAAAGCCAAGAGCGCCCTCACGATTCATAGCCGCCGCAAAGTCCAGGGCCTCTTGCCATGGTAAAGGAAACCCGGCCGGATTGGCATCGCGGCTCCACATTAACCCGGTCAGGCGGTCCAGAACAACCTCCACCTTGACCGCAAAGCGCTCCTCCGGCCACGGTATGCCTTTTTTAAATTCGGCATCCTGCCCGCTTCCCGTGCAGGGAATCTCACGGCCAGCCGTATTGTAGCACCGGACCTGACCCGTCTGGAGGTAGCACGGCATCGCCATTCTTATCTGTATCCTGTAGGTGCATTATGAAATGGTCAGCAGTCAATAGTCAGTAGTCTGTTACTACGAACAACGGACAATACGTGCTCAGTGGTGAAAAGGCTTTTTTATGAATGAACTACCCCGCCTAAACGAGGCAAGTTTCGGGAAATTTAACCCAATAACTCACGAAAATCTGTGTAATCTGCGTAATCTGTGGATTAAAAATTAACTTCGTTTTTCTTTATAATCGCATTCTTTTTGCGGACAGCGGATCTGTTTGTCGCCGTTCTTGTCGGTTTTGAGGAGCAGAAAAGAAGACTTGCATCTGGGGCATTCTTCGGCTACAGGCTGTTCCCAGGTGGCAAACTGACATTTTGGATACTTGCTGCAGCCATAGAAAACCCGCCCCTTTTTCGTACGTTTTTGAATAATCTCGCCGCTACAGTCCGGTTCAGGGCACTTTATTCCGGTACCCAGGGGCCGTGTGTTTTTACAATCCGGATAACCGGAACAGGCCAGGAACGCCCCAAACCGGCCCCGCTTCTGCACCATGGGCCGTCCGCACTTTTCACAGGTCCCGTACGACTTTTCCTCGTCTTTTTGTATCTCGATTTTTCCATTTCGATCGCGATTAAAATCCTTGGTGTTTTTACATGCCGGGTAACTAGAGCAGGCCAGGAAGGGGCCGCTTTTGCCGGTCTTAATTACCATGGGATTTCCACACTTATCGCAGGTCACATCCGTGGGCAGCCCTTGTCCCTTAAGCGAAACCATATTGCTCTCAGCCTGGTCCAGCCGCTCTTTAAAGGGGCCATAGAAATGGCGCAGGGTGTCCGCCCAGTTGGCCTGGGCCTCTTCGATCTTATCCAGTTCATCTTCCATCCGGGCGGTAAACTTCACATTAAGTATATCCGGAAAGTGATTGACCAGGAGGTCAGTGACCAGAAAGCCCAACTCTGTAGGTCTGAAACATCCTTTTTCAAGGCTGGCGTATTTCCGGACCTGGATGTGTGAAAGGATGGTGGCGTAGGTGCTTGGCCTGCCGATACCGCTTTCCTCCAGGGTCTTTATGAGGGTGGCCTCGGTAAAGCGGGGCGGCGGCTGGGTGAAGTGTTGTTTGGGAGTCAGGCTCAGGAATTTTAATGCCTCTCCGGCTGCAAGTTTGGGGAGGGTTACCTCGCCCGCCTCTCCGTTTTCATCTAGTCCTTCTACATAGAGGGCCATAAATCCAAGAAATTTCATTATGCTTCCGGTGGCGCGGAATCCGTAAGAACCAGCCTCTATATCTACCATGGTCTGATCCATAACGGCTGAGGACATCTGGCTGGCTGTGAATCTCTTCCAGATCAGGTCATACAAAAAGAAATGGTCCTTAGAGAGAAAGCCTTTTACCTTTTCCGGTGTAAGCGACGGGTCTGCCGGCCGTATGGCCTCATGGGCCTCTTGAGCGCTTTTACGGCTTTTATAGACATTTGGCCTGGCGGGAAGATATTCCGGGCCAAAGGTCTGTTTTATTGCTTCTCTGATGGCTGTCACGGCCTCGGCGCTAAGGCGCGTAGAGTCAGTACGCATATAGGTAATGAGACCGACCGGGCCCTCCTCACCCAGGTCTATTCCTTCATAGAGTTGCTGGGCCAGGAGCATGGTCTTCTTGGCCGAAAAGCGCAGCTTGCGGTAAGCCTCCTGCTGCATGGTACTGGTTATGAAAGGCGGGTTGGGATGACGTTTTTTCTCCTTACGCTCCACCTTTGTAACCCGGTAGGCCTGTCCCTCCAGGTCTTTCAGTATGTTTTCGGCCTGGGCCTGGTCATTGATCTTTATTTTTTTCTGGTCAATGGCGACCAGCCTGGCCTCGAAGGAAGGAGGCTCCTTACCCTCTAATCCGGCAGTAATAGACCAGTATTCTTCAGGCACAAAGGCCTGAATCTCCCGCTCCCGTTCACAGATAATGCGTACCGCTACGGACTGCACGCGGCCGGCCGAAAGGCCCTTTTGCACCTTTTTCCAGAGGAGGGGGGAAATCTGGTAACCGACTAGGCGGTCCAGTATCCTCCTGGCCTGCTGGGATTCAAACTTGTGTATATCAAGAGCTGCGGGCGATGCCAGCGCCCCGGCAATAGCTTTGGGCGTAAATTCATTAAAGAGCACGCGATGGAAGGTCTTGCCGGTGGACTTCAATTCATCTTGGATATGCCAGGCTATGGCCTCACCTTCACGGTCCGGGTCAGGGCCAAGGTAGATGTCCGTTGCCTCCTGGGCCGCTTTTTTCAATTCCTGGATGATCTTTGCCTTGCCTTTTATTACCTTATACTCAGGCTGAAAGTTATCCTTAATATCCACGCCCAGGCTGTTTTCCGGGAGGTCTTTAATATGACCTACCGAGGCCTTTACCGTGAACTTCTTCCCTATGTATTTTTGTAGCGTTTTGGCCTTGGTCGGCGATTCGACAATGAGAAGCGACTTGGACATGTTATCCCCTGTTATTTTCGTAACTACTCAGCCGCTGATCTACGCTGATCATCACTGATATTTTTTCTTTTATTATCA
>JASEGX010000186.1 GCA_030017815.1 Thermodesulfobacteriota bacterium
TCCATATCCAATCGGTCGAAATACATTGATGCCTCACCTTTTGAACGTTACCAAAGGATTAGACTATAAGGAGCCAATAATGAAAGTACTGGTCAGCGATAATCTATCCCCTAAAGGCATCGAGATACTGAAACAGGCCGGCCTTAAGGTGGTCTTCAAGACCGGACTCAAGACGGAAGAACTCAAGAAAGAGATAAAAGACTGTGATGGCCTGGTCATCCGGAGCGCCACTAAAGTTACAGCAGATATCATCGGGGCCGCCAGGAAACTCAAGGTCATTGGCCGGGCGGGCATCGGACTGGACAATGTGGATATACCGACGGCCAGCAAAAAGGGCGTCATTGTAATGAATACGCCGGGCGGTAACGTGGTTACCACTGCCGAGCACACCATAACCATGCTTCTAGCCCTCTCCCGGAATATTCCCCAGGCTACTACTTCCATGAAGGCCGGCAAATGGGAAAAGAAAAAATTTACCGGCCGGGAAGTATTCAATAAGACCCTGGGCATTATCGGTATCGGACGGATCGGCAGTATCGTTGCCGACCGCGCCCGTGGTTTAAAAATGCACGTCATAGCCTATGATCCATACATCAGGCCGGAAACTGCTGAGAAGTTGGGAGTAGGTCTGGTATCTCTGGACGACCTTTATACCCGTTCCGACTATATCTCCATCCATGTCCCCCTGACTAAGGATACGAAAGAATTGATCAATAGAGAATCATTCGCCAAAATGAAAGATGGGGTCATGTTGATTAACTGTTCACGCGGAGGTATTGTGGACGAGGGTGCCCTTCATGAGGCCATGCAGAGCGGCAAGGTAGCCGGTGCGGCCCTGGATGTCTTTGCCCAGGAACCACCTCCGGAGTCCTACCCTTTATTTACTATGGATAAATTTATATGCACGCCGCACCTTGGTGCCGCTACCGAAGAGGCCCAGGAAAATGTGGCCGTAGCCATAGCCAACCAACTGGTTGATTTTCTCAAAAACGGCAATATCTCCAATGCGGTCAATTTTCCTTCTGTAAGTTCCGATGTACTGGCCAGCATTCAACCTTACCTGACCCTGGTCGAGAAGATGGGCAGTTTCCAGATGCAGATTGCCAAGGGCGGTATCCAGGAAGTGACTATCGAATATGTCGGCGACGTCGCCAATATGGATACCCGGCCGATAACTATAGCGATGTTGAAGGGCCTGTTCGCTCCTATCTTGAAGCACGACGTCAATTTCGTTAATGCGCCTATTATTGCCAAGGAACGGGGTGTAAAGGTCACAGAGTTGAAGAGCACCACAACCGAAGACTTTACTAATCTTATCACCCTGCGCGTCAAAACACCACAGGAAGAAAACGCCCTCTCCGGAACGATCTTCGGCAAAAAAGAGCTGCGCCTGGTCAGGATAAACACCTTCCGCCTGGAAGCGGTACTGGAAGGACACATGCTCTTTATTTATAACACAGATGAGCCGGGGGTCATTGGGGCTATCGGCACGACCATGGGCAAGGCCGGTTTAAATATCGCCCGTATGCACGTTGGCCAGGAGACAGGCCCGGGCAGAAATGTCATCCTGTTAAATACAAATGCCCCGGTGTCGGCTAAGGTGCTCAAAGAAATGCTTAAGATACCACAGGTGGTGTCAGCACAACCACTTGAATTCTAAACAGTTTCGTGGCAATATAGTTATTCAGGGACAACCAGCCATGAACGAGGATAAAGAAAAAGGATATACGGTAAGAGACAGGCGCATTTTCTCCGAGGAAAAGTCTGGCCCGGAGGCGGAGAAGGCCGAGGAAAAATCCGGCCAGGAGACTACCACCGTTTCAGAAGAAAGGCCGGCAGAAGAGGAGGTTCAGAAGGAACCTAAACGGCCCACAATCTTGCCGCCGGTTGATTTTTCCACCTTCATCTTCTCTCTTAATACCTCTGCCCTGGTTCACTTGGGTGAAATAGCCGATCCGGTCACTGGAAAAAGGGAAAGAGACCTAGTTTTTGCCAAGCATACTATAGATACCATTGCCATGCTGCAGGAAAAAACCAGAGGCAACCTGACTAAAGACGAAGAAGCCCTGATCCAGCACATCCTGTATGACCTCCGCATGCGTTATGTCCATGAGGTCTAAGGTCTAATAAAGGTTCCAAGAGGCATCCCTATGGATAACAAGAAAAAACGCCAGATTACCTTAATTGCCGTGGCATTAGTGTCCATAGTCTTTGGTCTGGCTCTGGCCTCCCGTTTTGATCTCATGGGAAGGCCGGCGGCTTCAAATACAGTGACTCCGCAGACGTTGCCGGCATCCTTTGCAAGTTTAGTGAAGGCGGTGAGCCCGGCGGTCGTTAACATAAGCACCGTCCGCACCATCAAAGGCGGAGGACGGGTATTTCGCCATTTTATGGGGCCATTTGATAAAAACGATCCCTTCCGGGATTTCTTCGAGAAATTCTTCGGCGATCAATCCCCTGAACGTGACCTGAAACAGCGTAGTTTAGGATCAGGCATCATTATCGATAAGGATGGGTATATCATAACCAACAACCATGTGATTGAGCACGCCGACCAGATAAAGGTGCGGCTGGCGGATGATAGGGAATTTTCGGCAGAGATCATCGGCCGGGATCCCAAGACAGACCTGGCTCTGATTAAAATCGATTCCTTCCGCGACCTCCCGTCGGTAACCCTGGGTGATTCAGATGCCCTTTCCATCGGGGATTGGGTAATAACCATCGGTAATCCCTTTGGCTTAAACCACACTGTGACCGCAGGCATTGTCAGCGCCAAGGGAAGGGTTATCGGGGCCGGTCCGTATGATGACTTCATTCAGACAGATGCCTCTATTAACCCCGGAAATAGCGGGGGTCCGCTCTTGAATGTCATAGGGGAAGTAGTCGGTATCAATACCGCTATAGTAGCCACCGGCCAGGGTATTGGTTTTGCCATCCCGATCAATATAGCCAAAGAAATTATTGTCCAGCTAAAGGAAAAACGAAAGGTAGTCCGGGGATGGCTGGGTGTGGCTATCCAAAAAATAACCCCTGAGTTGGCCCGTTCTTTCGGCATCAAAGAAGGCAGGGGTGCCTTGGTGGGCGACGTCTTTGCCGGAAGCCCGGCCGAGAAGTCAAATATTAAACGCGGTGACGTGATAATCGAATTCGACGGCAAGAGAATAGACGAAATGTCAGACTTGCCGCGCCTCGTGGCAAACACTCCAGTCGGGAAGACGGTCACTATAAAAATTATTCGCGACGGGCAGGAACATACTCTAACCGCTAAAATTGCCGAAATGAAAGAGGAGAAACCACCTGTTGCCAAGACTGATGTGGAGAGAAAAATCGGTCTAAGCGTCCAGGAAATCACCCCCGAGATAGCCGAGGAATTAGGACTTGAAGATGAAACCGGCGTTATCGTCGCAGGCGTCGCGCCAGGCAGCCCGGCAGAAGATGCTGATTTCAATCAGGGAGACATTATCAAAGAAATCAATCGCAAGGGTATAAAAAATCTGAGAGACTACCGGATGGCCATGGACAAAACGGCTAAAGAGGATACCATCTTATTCCTTGTACAGCGCGAAGGGCAAACCTTGTATCTGAGTATTAATCCGGGTGAATAATAATGAGACCTTTGGAAAATACCCACTCTGTCATTGCGAACGAGAGTGAAGCAATCTCTAATATATTGCTAACATATGAGATTGCCACGTCGCTCCGCTCCTCGCAATGACTTAAAATATAATTAAAGGTCTCATAATCTAACTCGGATACGCCGTAAATGGTCCATGAATGACTATATCACCCTTTATGCGCCTGCCAAGATAAACCTTTTCTTAAGGGTGACCGGGGAAAGGCCTGACGGGTATCACTCGCTTTTTACCCTTTTTCAAAAGGTAACCTTATTTGACCACATAATTATCAGAAAAGCGGAAAGGGGAATAAATCTGTCCTGTCCTCAGGGCACGGTGCCTGAAGATGGGACGAATGTTGCTTATCAGGCCGCTTCTCTTTTTTATAAAGTTACCGGCCTATCACCGGGTGTTGACATCGAAATCCGGAAAAATATCCCTGTAGCAGCCGGCCTGGGTGGAGGAAGCAGCGACGCGGCCTGTGTACTGAATGGATTGCAGGAGGTGTACGGAAACCCCTGTACACGGGATAATCTCAGCTCCATAGGCAGCAAATTGGGGGCAGACGTAACGTTTTTTCTTGAACCCTATACCATGGCTATCGGACGTGGGATCGGAGATCAACTGGATCCCATTTTCTCGCCTCCTCGGCTATGGTTTGTGCTTATAAGTCCCTGTTTTCCTGTTAGTACTAAATGGGCTTACGAAAATTTAAAGTTGACAACCGGAGAAAATCTTTTTATCTTCTCGCCCGAACATGTTATTAATATAGAACAATTTCTACATAACGACTTAGAAGAGGTTACCGCCTCACAGTATCCGGTTATTCATATTATGAAGGAATCTCTGCTTTCATATGGAGCTGAGGGGGCATTGATGACAGGAAGCGGCCCTACAGTATTCGGGCTTTTCAAGGAGAAGGAAAAAGCCCGGCTCGCCCATGAAAGGTTAGGGTCCAATACAGACTGGGCAGTTCACCTCGTAAGATCATTATAACAGTTGGGGTGTCGTCAAGC
>JASEGX010000187.1 GCA_030017815.1 Thermodesulfobacteriota bacterium
GATTAAAACCAGTGCCCAAAGAGGAGATGCCTCATTGGGGGGATTTTTTGACATGGTCAAAAATTGTTCCCTTTTCCGTCCCTATCGCTCTCCTCATATGGTTACTCCTAAGAGGTTTTGTCCTTATTACCGCTGGTTTCTATGCCAGTATGGCACTGATAGGACTTTATGTTTTCTCCGATTTTTCTCTTTCAGGCTTGAAAAAAAGATTTGTTCAAGTGGGCAGCGCATTAAGCGAAGGAGGACAAGCCGTTGCTCGAATTGTCCCCATAATGGTGTCTGTCAACTTGTTAGTTCTCTTCATTGACCTAACTGGAGTAGCCCCAAAGCTTAGCGGGCTGATTCTGGAGATAGGTGGAGAATATTTGATAACTGCACTTCTGGTAGCTGCTATAGTACCCTTGATATTAGGGACAGCCCTCCCTGCAACGCCAAGCTATATCATAGCGGCTGCCATTATAGCCCCTGCTCTCATCAGATTAGGGTTAGACATTGTTGCAGTCCATATGTTTCTATTTTACTGGGCTGCTTTATCCGCCGTAACCCCACCTACCTGTACCACCGTTATTATAGCGGCTAATTTGACAGGAGGCGATTGGATTAGGGTTGCCTTTGTTGGAATGAAGCTTGGTATAGTAGCGTTTCTGGTACCATTTTTCTTTGTCCTTGAGCCAGCTCTTTTAGGTAGGGGAGCACCTATCGACATTGTGATAATCGCCCTTAGTGCATTAATTGGTACCTTTCTTCTCGCCTCTGGTTTATCTGGTTTCATGAGGGGAAAGATAAATATATTTCTAAGGTCATTATTTACAGCCAGCGGGATATTATTTTTATACCCAGACCTTACGACATCTCTCGCGGGTATCCTTCTTGCCATATTTGCTTTTCTTGGCGAGTCATTTATGATAAAAAGACATAGGATGAAACCATAAAATTACAGAACACGAAAAGTTTTTGTTCTTCCAACAGCCTTCGGTACACTGATTTTGTTTACACAAGCACTTCTCCTTTTGCTTTGATTTTTTTGACCAAAACAGAAAGATTTGGGACAAATCTTTATAAGAATTATATTCCAAGAACCTAATTTGGATGAGGGTGAGTTAATATAAAAACTTACAGATAGCGAGGTTTAAGATTTCCAGCGTACCAAACGGGACTCCAATAACCGGATTGCCTGGCTCATGCCCACCCCGACTATGACAATGACGAAGAGGCCGGCGAAAACATCCGCAAACTGCAACCTAGTCCCGTAGAAGCTGATGTGAAAACCGAGGCCGGCGTTGCTGGAGAAAAGTTCTCCTACGATCACGCCGATCAGGGCCCGACCGAGCGCGAGCCGCAGACCCGCGACGATCATCGGAAGCGCTCCCGGGAGGGTAACCTTGAAGAACAGGTCAACGGCCCTCGCGTTGAAAGAGCGGGCGCACCGGACCAAGACCGGATCGATGCCCTTGACGCCCACCATGGTGTTGATAACGATCTGCACGATTGAAAAGAGAAAGGCCAAGGCGATGATTGCGTTAGCCCCGATGCCCAGCCATATGATGAAGAGCGGCCAGAAGGAGACGAGCGGTGTGGAGTAGAGCAGCCATATGAAGGGATCGAGCGCATATTCGGCAGGCCGGTTCCATCCCATGATCACGCCCAAAGGGATGCCAACCAGGGCGGAAGCGCCGATGGCAATCACCAGTTCATAGAGGGTCGTGCCCAGATCGCGCCACAGGGCCCCGCTCACAGCCCAGCCTCTGAGGGCACCCGCTACCAGCATTGGGCTGCTGATGAGCACAGGGTCCGCCAATCTCAGCCGGGCGGCGAGCTCCCACACGAGCAACGCCCCGATAATGCCGATTGCCCCAAGGTAGACCGTGTCGTAGCGCCGGTAACGCAGGGTACTCACCACTGCACCTCTGCCCGTCCTTTGCTCACCCACACCTCCAGTCGCCGTATCAAATCGGCGAACACAAACCCGAGAAGGCTTACGACCCCGACCATAGCGATCAGCTCAGTTATGCGGAAGGACATGCCGTAAAGCCCGATCAGGTGCCCTATCCCTTCGGTTGAGGCGTACATCTCGCTCACCACCACTCCGAGCAGCCCACGGCCTACACCCAGCCTAATACCCGTCATCATGGGAGGCACAGAGCCGGGGAGCAGAACCTTCTTAAACACGTCCCACTCCGAGCCACCGAAGGAGCGGACGGCGCGCACCCAGACCGGGTCCACTTCTCGAATGCCCACTGCAGTATTGACAAGTATGGGAAAAACAGCACCGAGGAGGACCACGGCCACCGTGGCACCAAACCCCACGCCGAACCAGACCACGAGAAGGGGCATCATCGCCACTTTGGGCATATTGTAGATCGCCATGAGTAGCGGATCAAGGAGCATGGAGAGAAAGCGGTACCGGCCAATGACCACCCCGACCGGGATGCCGATGACCACTGCCAGCACAAACCCCAGGAAGAACCCCTTCAGGCTGATGTAGAGCCCGTCGTAGATCTCGCCGGATGCTGCAAGCTGAACAAAGGCCCCGCCGACAAGCGTGGGCCGGCTGATACCTGCCACCCTCACCCATCCCAGTGGCGTCGCTGCCTCCCATAATATTAGGAAAGCGAAGACAGCAAGTCCGCCGATCCAAGCCCTCTGCCAACGTTTCATGCCCTGTCCTCCTTTCCATCCACCTGTCGCCGAACCTCCTCTTCCAGCAGATCCCAGATGTGACGGCGTAGCCGGACAAATTCAGGGGCATCTTTGATCGCTAAACCGCGGGGCCGGGGCAACCCCACCTGAATGATCTCCTTTACCCGACCTGGGCGGCTGCTCATAACCACGACACGGTCGGCCAAGTAAACGGACTCATCTATACTGTGAGTAATAAAGAGTACTGTTTTCTTGTCCTGTTCCCAGATGCGCAAAAGTTCGACAGACATGATCTCCCGTGTCTGGGCATCCAGGGCGGCGAACGGTTCATCCATCAGTAGAATCTCCGGGTTAACAGCCAATGCACGTGCAATACCAACCCGCTGGCGCATCCCGCCGGAGAGCTGGTACGGATAGTGACGCTCGAACCCTTGTAAACCAACCATGTTAATGTAGTGTAATACCAGCTCCTTGATTCGCCGGGAAGATAGTTTGTGTTGTAACTCAAGGCCTAACCCGATATTGCCTTCGACAGTACGCCATGGTAAGAGTGCAAACTCCTGGAAGACTAAGGCACGGTCTGGACCTGGTCCTGTTACAAGCATCCCTTCAACGTGCACTTGGCCAGATGAAGACCGAACAAGCCCATCCACTACCGAAAGTAGAGTGCTCTTGCCGCACCCGCTGGGGCCCACGATGGTGACAAACTCGCCTCTCTGGACCTGTAGATCGAATCGATCGACAGCAAGTAGCTCTCCGCCTTCGGGCTGTGGAAAGGTAACTCTGATCTGTTTCAGTTCAATATGCAGCAAATGGATTCCTTTCTTGTTGTTGGAAACCAGAATGACGCTAAAGCGCTATTTTCGCCACTGATCCTGGGTCTTAAGGAAGGTTTGGTCCAGCCACTTAGTATCCGGCCAAGGTTCTGTAACATCTCCGGCCTGAACGGCAATATCCCAGAAGACTTTCATACCCTTTCCCGGCAGGCGACCATCCGAATGCCACTCATCACGAATCTCAACAATCGTCTTTAGGCAATGTTCCAACTTGAACTTAGTTTGCTTGTGTGCCAGTTTTGCTGCCTCATCGGGGTTGGACTTAATCCACTCTGTCGCTTTCCCTCTGGCCCGGAGAAATGCCTTCATTGTATTTGGATTCTTGGCGATGAACTCCTCCTTGGCATAGATAACATGGAGCGGCCAGTCCGGGGCGATCTGTTCTTTTTGGCTCATGATCTTGACATAACCTTTTTCAGCAGCCATGTAAGAACTCGGGGGACTCAGGATTGAGGCATCAAGATGACCGGCATCCATGGCAGCCAAGGACTGTGGAAAACCGCCGAGTTGAAGGATTTTAACATCCTTCTCTGGATCGAGGCCGACGCTCCGTAAGGCATAGCGAGTAAGAAAGTCTGTGAGAGCGCCATACTTTGTTACCGCATAGCGAGCACCCTTGGTTTCAGCAATGGACTTAAACTTTGGCAGTGCGTACCAGTCGAAATATGGCATGTTATAACCGGCCCATACCGCCTTGAACCTCTGGCCTGCTTTGATGGAGAGGACCACGCCCGTTAGGGAAGCAATACTGATATCCACGGTTCCAGCAACCAGGGCTTGAACAACGTCTGCATCTCCCCGGAAGGCCAATATCTTGATCTCCGTAAACCCTTCCTCTTTAAAGAATCCCTGTTGATCTGCTGCCCAGCTGGGCAGGAAAGAGATGGACGGAACGGGAATGCCAATGTTGAGTTTGGTCATTTCTGGCTTCACCTTCCCGACTGGAGCCGCCAGCGCAATGGATGGGATTGAGTTAAAAACCGAAATGATCATCAACAATATAAAACCAGTCAATAAAATTAATAATAATCGGGATCTCCTCGATATGACCTCCTTTCTTAATTTTTTCCTACATTGTCACCGGAATATATATATACAAAAGGTGCTTATTTTGTCAAGCGTTTTTTTC
>JASEGX010000011.1:0-16293 GCA_030017815.1 Thermodesulfobacteriota bacterium
TGATTTAATCAATTTTTAGACCATGTAAACACTTTTGAACGTTACCAATTTATTTGTCCGTACTGGAAGTCCGGCATGGGGGGATATCTTGTAAGCAAGCATGGCAGAAACATACCGGGATGTCAACATGTTTCCTGGCCGGCGGTCCCTGATTTTTTAGGGAACCCCGGTCGGTGTCAGTATTGTAATTTAGGGAGGGACGTGCTACATAAATTCTGTCCACGTTTGTTGTTAAGTTGGCGGATAATGAGGATTGTTTAAAGGATGATCATGCCAGGCCGGGTTGACCTTGCACAGGTATCGCCGATAATCAAAAGCGTTCTGTTTGTATGTACCGGGAATATTTGCCGCAGTCCCATGGCTGAGGCCATTCTTAAGAAGATGGTTCCTGCGGAAGCAGATATTCATGTCTTTTCAGCCGGGAGTCATGCCCGGGAAGGAAATTTGGCCACGGAAAACAGCATCTCGGTCTCCAGAGAGGCCGGGATTGATCTGCGCAGCCACCGGGCGAGAAAGCTCACCACGGATATGGCTGGCGAGGCCGATATGATATTGGCCATGGAGCCGCTGCACATCGAACACGTTCTATCCCTGGATATCTGGATGAAGGATAAGACTTTTAATCTTATCCGGTTTGCCCAGGACCACCAGGGCGGCGGGGACTTGATCCCTGACCCTTATGGAGGAAGCCCGATGGAATATCAAATATGCTTTCGTAGAATCGATGAGTGCGTAAACAATTTTTATGAGATGATTAGAGGCCGCCTGATACAGAGGAACCGGTAACTAAAAGAATGCCTGGTTTTTCTTCGGCAGCGTCACCCACACTGTCCCCGTTAAGGACTTCATGCCAAAGGCGTTCATCCTCATAAAAGTCATAGAGGGCTTTTGCGATGCGAGAGGAAGAGTCGCGGCGGACAAAAGTATCCTTTAATTCCTGATAGCCCTTTGATTGTATTCCAAAATTAAACTCTACACTGGAACAGAAGGTTTTATAATGATCGACTGCCCCCTTCAGGCCCTCAGAACGGTTCCACCAGTATTCGGGATTTGTCAGATAATCTTTGAGTAGCGCCATCTTCTCCGAAATAGCCCCGTTATTTTGTGTATATAAGCGCCACATTTCCCCTTTTGTTTTATTCACGACATTAGCCAGAGATTCCAGTCTCAATTGAGTATCGGGATAGCCGTGTTTTGTCATTTCCTCTACTGAAAAGAGGAGGACATCGCCCCAGAACTGCCGGATAGATTCGTCTATCAGGTTCATCCCGCTGTCCTGATTATTAATGCCGGACCTGAATTCTCCCCGATGGTTAGCGGCTAAGGTCCGTTTATGCAGTAAGGGTAGGTTGGCCGAGACGAATTTTTCACCTATTCTGGCCTTAAGCAATCTACCCAGGGCCGGGCCGGCCATCCTCAGTTTTAGATCGGCGTAAGGGATAACGTATCTTAATGCTTCCGGCCTTAAGACAAAATTTCCGGTATAGACAGTCCTGGCCGGCGCTATATTCAGCGGACCCCCGTTGTAGTAATAAATGGTCTCCCGCGTCGGGTGAAAGCCGTAGAAAAATTCGTTTATCTTTTCTGAAAATGCCTTGAAGACCTCACCGACAGTATGCCTGCCTTTAGCGGAGCATGGGAAAGGCCGGAGTTGCGCTGAATGTTTATATCCAAACAATTTAACGAGATCATGGTAATGAGCCGGAGTATGCCTGAATGACGGTTGATGGTGGAAGATACACAGGTCATCCGCACTACATCCGGATATTTGTTTGAAGAACAGAAGCACATCATCCAGGAAGGTATTAATCATGATCGCGGGCGAGACAGGCGGATCACCGACCACCTTACCGGTCAGAATCTCTATGTCCTCAGAGGTAAATAATTTATCCAGCCAGTAAAAATAGTTAATCAGGTTTATATCCGTAGATCCGTTTTCTGTCTCTACTTTGACGGCAAATTCCTCGTCACTATCGATAAAATAAATCAGGGTCTTTTCCGGATGAGTTTTCAGATACCCGTTTATCCATAGGTAGGCTATGTTTCGGGTGACAGAGGCCCCCTTGTGCGGACGTACGCCGTCAGCACAGTCTCCTATGATATGTTTTAAGTCTTTCCGAAAACTCTCTGGAATTTCGCTTACCACGCCGGATTGCTCGGCAAGACCTATATGGTGTGTGCGGAGACCGGCCCTGGTTGTATCTCTGGCCGTGGTTTTATGGGCATTAATGTTTGCTATATCTTTACTGTCGTCCATGACCAGCACTGCAATCCTGGCGTAAGTATGATCCCCGGTCAGGTCACTGACTATCTTCCCCCCATAGTTAAAATCGGTGCACTGCCGCAATATACTCTCCAGACAATTTTTGAGCATAGTAGGCCGGTCGGCTACGGGTATGACGACCAGAAACGAGTGACGTTCATCGGTTTTTTGTAGGGTCAGTAAATCTTCCAGTTCCCCAAATATTTCTTTAAGTAAGGTTAATAAGCCTGGTTTAAATCCAGTTGCCGTGATGTATTCTTCAAGGACAAGTAAAGCCTCTTCATAGATGGTTGCGATTGGTCTTATGTTCCGGCAAACTCCGCCATTACTATTCAGTCCATCGGTCAGCGACCGGAATTTATCCGCAAGGGCCGAGATAGCCATATCGCCGGCCCTTTCCTTAAAAAGGATATTTATATTCTTAAAAAGAGTTTTTTGAGACAAGATCGACTCCACGGGTTGTTTTTGTGTGCTGCTTGTCTATCTTCCCGACGAGTACGTAGGGAATCCATCCTTGTTCATCATGACCTCGATGAGGTTAATCCCACTTGAAAAATCTGTCTGTTCAATGACCATATCGGCCTCACTGTTTGAGGCCACATGTCCATAATTAATGCCGAAGGCCCTGGCCAGACAGGCATAATCAGGATTTATGAAGTCACAGGCTATGTAGCGGCCACTATAGTTATAGTATTGATTTTTCCTGACCAGGCCCAGAGATGAGTTATTAAGAAGAATGACTGTGATCGGTATCTGATAATTAACCGCCGTCATAAGCTCCATGCAACACATCTGGAATCCGCCATCACCCAGAATGGCGAGGGTTGGTTTGGAGGTGCTGAGTTTAGCTCCTATAGCCGCCGGGACAGCGTGTCCTAAAGATGAAATGCCTGAATTTGGGAAGTAACACCGGTTCTTTGTAAGGTTAACGTAATGCTGCATGTATATTATGTTATCGTCAAAGATAACAGCATTACCGTTCAGATGTTCGTGGAGTTTGGTAAGGAAGTAGCTGATCAATGAAAAATCCTCATCGTTAAGCGTAGAGTGGTTGTATTGGTCCCGGTAATAGGGGAGATAAGAAGTATCTTTAGGTTCTATAGGGTTAGCCTTAAGAGCTCCTTCCAATTTATTTAAGACTTTCTTTACGTCACAGCAAACGGCCACATCCGCTTCAAAGGTTTTTTCCAGTTGGGCGGGATTTATGTCCACCTGGATAATCTTCTTCCCGTTTAATAGGGCAGGATTCCAGTTATAGCTTGTCCTTTCTCCAAAGCTGACCCCGAGAAAGATAAGAAGGTCGGCTTTCTCGGTTAGGTAGCGATAAGCCAATTCTTTAGACGTTACACCCAGGACGCCCAAAGATAAATCGTTAGTCTCTGGAATGACTCCCCGCGCCTTGAGGCTGGTAGCCACCGGGATATTTAGTTGAGTACAAAAATTAAATATTTCTCCTTCGGTCTGGGAAAACACACAGCCGTAACCAGCGATAATAACGGGGTGCCTTGCCTTCCTCACTAACTCCAATATGCCCTCTAAAGGAATGGTACAGTCTTCGGCCGAACTCCTGCCTTTGCTGGTTTCTATATCTTCCAGGATGTTTGCATCCACCTTCTCACGAAGAACGTTGTAAGGAAAGCTCAACAGGACCGGGCCGGGTACGGCAGAATAAAGGGCGCTTGTGGCGGATCTCAAGACATGCGGTAAGTAGTCGATTCGCTGGACCAGCTTATGGTATTTTGTGACTCCTCTGAATATATAATTTTGATTAACGGCAGTGCCTTCGCCTGAACTTTCCTGCAAGGCCCCTTTGCCGAATGAATAGGTAGGGGTCTCTCCGGTAATAGCCAGGACAGGCGTACCGTTCATGAAGGCGTTGGCTATACCGGTTACCAGATTTGTGGCTCCAGGGCCGGTGGTGGCGATACAGGCGCCTATTTTGCCTGAGCACCGCGCATAACCGCTGGCCATAAAGGATGCGCCCTGCTCATGTTTCGTCAATATAGTCTTGATATCAGAGTCATAGAGTTTATCAAATACAGGCAGGATGTGGGCTCCCGGGATTCCGAATACATGCCTGACACCCAGTTTTTGCAAATATCGAACAACCAGTTCACCAACTGTAATATCCATATATCACTTATCCTTTACGCGCATTTTTCGCAATTCGGATAGTACATTATCTTCTATGTGTTTGACAATAGTTACCGCCACCTGAGTATAAGAAAATCTTACGGCTATTTGCCGGCCTTTTTTTATCAATTTCTTTTGGGCGGCATCATCGCATAGATATTTTTTTACCAATGACCTTAACTCATCCGGGGAGCGGTAAACGGGGATAGAATCTCCGAATATATCCTCCATGCCGGTGACGTAGTCTGAAATAACCAGACTGCCGCTGGCCAGCACATCCAGTATTCGTGGATTTATGAAGCCTTCACGGCGCATGTCTTCATGGTGGTCGTTTACCACTATCTTTGCGGCCGCATACAGTTTATTAAGATCCTGGTTTGCATAATAGCTGCCGGCCAGCCACTCATCAGGGATAAGACCTTCCCAGCCTGCTCCCCAGACCTTGATATGGTAAGGACTATCGGCAAGCTCTTGAATGGCCCGCCGGGTGCCGTCGCGGCGTGCGTTGCCGACAAAGACAATGTCGTATATCTTGGGACATTGGACAGGCCGAGCCTGGGTGGGAATCATCAACCATTCCGCCTCAAACCCCATTTGTTTTAATTTGCCTATAAAAGGTCTGGAGACGCAATATATTTTGTGGTAATGAGAAAGAATCTGGGGAGTGATCCAGTCGGGATGGCTGTGGTTCCAGAGGATTTTATGGGTGCCCTCTGGTAAGGATTCAAGAGGTTTTCCGAAGAGGTGTAGTAACACCCCTGGGCTCGTCTGAGTTAAAGGATAATTTAATTTTTTGAATTCGCCGGTCAGATACTCCTTTAACCAGTAATCTCCCCACAATGGTCTTCGCTCCACGATGGGGTCAGAATCCGAGTAGGCTATGATATGGAGAGGCGGAAGGGGTAGTGTCTTTTTTTTCATCAGGCTTTTGCTGCGTATAAGAATCTAATAAGTTTTTGTACCTTATGGTATAAGTCTTTGTCAAGAAATAGGATTATGCGGCAGGAAATTCCATGTAAAGAAGAGACCCGGGTCACATTTCCCGATACCGGATTCTTGAAGAGCTGTGAACTCTCTACGGCTGTTACCATTCATGACGTGTATTTTCATGCGGGCACGGTAATCGGTTTTCACGAAGATGGCTACTTATGGCGCTGCCTTCTGTCGGAAAATACTTTGGTTCATGGCGTTCCATGCCAGGGGGGGACGGAGGTAGAATTCCACAAAAACGGGCGACTCCACGTATGCCGGCTGTCAAAAGATTTTCGGTTTGAGGATATTCCCTGCCAGGCCGGGGCACTGACTATTTTTCATGAAAATAGGGCATTATTCAGGGCCGAACTTTCTGAGAAAATCAGCGTACAGGGTATCCGGATTAACCCTGGAACCGATATCTGTTTTTTTGCCGACGGCAGGCTGTCTGCCTGCGATCTTTCCGGGGACACGGTTATTCCGGATATTCCGTGTCAGGCCCGGAGCCGGGTATGGTTTTATGAAGACGGTGCATTTTCTACCGGAACCTTGGCCAGGGATTGTATTATCCAGGGCATTCCCTGCCGGGCCGACTCACTCATCTGGTTCCATAGTAATGGTAAATTGGCGGGCGGCACTCTATCCCGGGAGGTAACTATCCAGTGTGTTCCATTATCTGCCGGGACGCCGGTCAAATTTGATGAGAACGGCATTTTGACGCCCTGAGATTCCAGGACGATGAACGATATGTCTGCCCATGTCCCCTGTAATACCCGATCACGGGTTAATTTTATAAATGGGAACGGGATCGCCTGTTGTGATCTCTCGCAGGACACGGCAGTGCAGGGCATTTTCTGTAGTGCCGGCACAAAGATCGAATTTCATAAAAACGGCTGGTTGTGGCGCTGCGAACTGGGTGAAGATATCAGCCTTGATGGAGTACTCATCATGGGCGGTACAAGAGTGGAGCTTCACGAACAGGGCCGGCTGTGGCGGGGCAGACTGGCCCGTGAGGCAATCGTGCAGGATATTTTCTGCCGCGGCGGCAGTGATATAGAATTTTGGATGAGCGGACGCTTGAGAAGATGCGTTCTGGCGCGCGATACGCTGATTCAGGGCATAGTGTGCCGGGCCGGGACAGAAGTGGAGATGAGAAAAGATGGCGCGCTGGTCTACGGCGAACTTTCAGAGCCGGCGCTGATCCGGGACATTCCCTTTGAGGCGGGAACACGGATATTACTCCATGATAATGGGCGCCTCGCAGGTTGTTACATGGTACGGGACAAAACTATCCGGGATGTTCCCTGCCGTGCGAATAACTGGGTATGGTTTTATGATAATGGCAGCCTTTCCGCTTGTGTTTTGGCCGGTGATGCCGCTATCCACAATGTTTCATGCCGAATGGATGCCAGGGTAAAATTACATGACAATGGAAACCTGCTCAGGTGTTATCTATCCGGTGATCAGGTAATCCAGGGCGTTCCGGCTTGGGCTGCCACGTTTGTGCTTTTCCATAAGAACGGCTGCCTTTCAGCCTGTGAATTGGCCATAGATACGGAGTTTGGAGGGATTCCCTGCAAGAGCCGGGCCTGGGTAGGATTTCACGATAACGGCCGCTTAAAGCGATGTTATCTGGCGAAAGATACGCTTTTTCAGAGGACGTTACTCAAAGCTGGGGCGTGGGCCTCGTTTTTCCCCGATGGTACGCTGGAATCCTATAAGTATGACCCCTGTTAGTTAGTGTTCACCCGGAAACTACCTTTTCCGGATTCACGCTTTCAGCAAACAATCAAGACAAACAGCATCTCAAGCTGAAAGCTGACTGCTCCTTTTGGCGCTTAGGAGAGATCATATAAATCATATTACAGTAAAAGAGAGTTGTCTTTTTATTATCCATTGGCCTATACTAAATAATATGGATTAGAGACAAAGGCGATCCCACAGGGGGATCGCCTTTCGGGCAACAGCCCGATGACGGTTTAGATTAGTTATCAATAAGATTAAGAAAGGAGGAATATCTATGTTTAAGAAAATATTAACAGCTTCAGATTCAGTAGATGTTTGTGACGCCCCTTCAGCAGTGGCGGCTCATCTGGCGAAGCAGGAAGGGGCCCAGCTTTGTCTTATGCATGTGCTCGAGTCTTCTGACCTGATCCGCAGGCAATGGGTAAAGGATTTTAGAACCGGTGAGGATATTGCGGTTACCGCAGAGTATACAGACGTGGTAAAAGGTACGATAAAGAAGAAATGCGCTGAGGGGCTGATCGGCTGCAAGGACTACGTTATTGAAGTAAGACCGGGTTTCCCATGGCTGGAAATCTTAAGAATGGCCAGGGCCACCAGGGCCGACCTTATGGTGCTTGGTCCCCACAGAGGTAAGGCTAAGGAGAAAGGCGTGGTGCGCATGCGGACTGTGGAGGGGCTGGGCAGTACCGTAGAAGCGGTCATTATGCGGGCTCACTGCCCGGTGATGATCGTGAGCCGTGATGTACCTAAAGAAAAATTGGCCTTTAAAAGTATTCTGTTCGGCACGGATTTTTCGGAGACATGTCAATATGCCTTTGAGTTGTCTTTGAAGGCAGCGCAGAAATATAATTCCAGGCTGCACATCCTGCATGTCTTGAGGATTCCGCGTGGAGAACGGGTGGCATACACCCCGGCGCAGATAGAAAGAGAAATTGCCGGGGTAAAAGAAAAAGCGCAGAAGGTGTATGCCAAGCAGATAAAAGGGATTGATTGTGCCTGTGATGTCTTAGAGGGAGAACCTTCTGCGGAGATTCTAAAATACGCTGCTTCAAACCAGATCGACCTTATCATCATCGGTTCCCATGTCAGAGAACAAGCGGAGAGGTGGTACGTGGGAAGTGTGGTGGAAAGGTTGGGATCGGAATCTTATTGTCCGGTAATCACTGTTACCAGACCGGAAGCCTTGTTAAATATTGAAGAATAATAATAAATATAATGGCTTATAGCTCCCATTTTAATGTCTCATGAAAAACGTCCGATAAGAATATAAATGTCCATATAACCCTCGAAAGGGGTCATCGCTGCCTCCCTGTGGTGGCCCCAAACTTTTTCTATGTTCCCTTTCGGCTTTTGAAAATGTTATGGAGTTGCCAATGTGAAGGCAGCGTATTGGAATGTCTAAATCGCTAAAGACCTTGTATAGCTTTCAAGACCTGATGTAAGGCAACGTACAGATGTTACTTGTGAAGTGAACCCAAAAATTTGATAAAAGATAACGGTATTTTTGCCGGATCGGATAGAGACTAGGTGGTTATGGAAGGCAAGATACTTTTTCCTCATCGGGCGTTAATGGCCGAGGGAGACCTCAAGGAATGTTTTTATTGCGGCTCCTGCCGTCACGACCTCAAGGTATGCCCTTCGAAAAATTTTCGACTGTCTTCCAGGGTCTTCACCAAGCTTGGCTATCTCTCCATCGAGCAACTAAGTAATTGCTTCGCCGGGGCCTTCAGTAATCCGGAACAGCACAATGAAAGTATAGCCAATCTTAAGGCAGGCGATGTTCAGACTATATCCGGGCAAAACGAAGCATTGGCAGCTTACCATACCTTCTTTGACCTTACAGAGATATTTCAGATCAGATTTCTAAAACGGGTGTGGCAAACAGAGGCTGCCACCTGGGACATGCTGTATTCTTCGGGAGAGCAAAGGGACGAGGGAGGCCCGTTATGGCTGACCTTGGATTGCATCCGTGTAGGACAGACGGATAAAGCCGGGCAGTTTTTGAAAACGGCCCAGGATAAAAACCCCGACGACTACAGGCTGTACATGGCCACAGCCTTCCTTGAATTGGAAAAGGGAAATCGTTTTGAAGCGCTTTACCAGTTTGAACGGGCAAAAGAGTCCTCGCGCAATAAGTTACAACAGATACACGCGCTTTTTTTAATTGCCCGCCTTCACGAAGTATTCAAGGCATACGAAAAAGCAGAGGAAAAGGTACATGATATTATCTACCTTGATCGTGACTGTTTAGAGGCCCAATATTATGCAATTGTATTGCAGGCAAAAAGGGTCTTTCACGATGAAGACATCGTCAAATTACAAAAAATTATCTTGCAGCAGCCGGAATTTTTTCTTTATGTCCTTATCGATCCACGGCTATTGCCCATACAGGGGCTTGTCGAGCAACTCTTGACCGAAATGCTGGAAAGTATCCGAAGAGAAACCGAAGATGTAGGCCAGGCCGCAGAGGCCAACGTCAACGCCATGATTGAGTGGTTGGACGAAGAAAATGAAATTTACCAGGAGAACAAGACCCTTATCGATAAGATCAAACAACTTGCGGCACAGGACAGTTACCTCGGTTACATAGAGGCCAAAGATATCGCTACCACGCTCATCAACCGGTACCATCTAATACAGAAGACCATCAGGATAAACCTTCTAAAGCAGATTGCTTCGCAGGATAATCACCTGAGGAAATATGAGATTTATTGGAGACAATACCCTCTGAAAGGGTTTTTCAAGACAGTGGGGCCACTTTTGCACGAGACCCGGCAAAAATTGAACTATGCCGCAAACCTGGCCAAATCTGACCAGGCAAACGCCTTCAAACAAGCCCGCCGGATGGCAGAAGAAACGGCGTCAGAGCTTAAAGGGATGGTTACTACAGTGGGCAGGATGGCATCCTTAGAAAATGGGATTAACGTGATGCGCTCCTTCGGCAAGCACCTTCTCATACTGGAAGTCATCGCTTTTGTCATTGCGGCTATTGTAATTCCGATAGGCTCATCCGCTATAACCCATCTATATCCTGACCTTAACTGGGCCGTCTTTGAAAATATCGAACAATACCATAAGCACGCTTTTGGTATTGGCAGCGTAGCCGGGTTCCTGTTTGCCATTGTGCTGACCTTAAGAGATACCCCCCGCTCCTAGCCCGGCCCGGGCAGATTCCAGAATCTTTCTTAGAACCTAGGCTGGGATTCTGGTGCCGGTTTCCTCAACTATTGAATGCTGCGTAATAAATGTCCGTTTATCGTCATTCCCGCGAAAGCGGGAATCCGGAGAAAAAAGACTGGATTCCGGGTCAAGCCCGGAATGACAATAATACATGAAGATAGGACATTAATATTACAGGTATCAATAATTGCGCGATGCGAGAAAGAGAATCTTTTCTGTCCGTATTATCCCAAAAGATCCCTTGGCCTTTGATTCCACGGATCATTACATCTGATATCTGAACCTCTACCTTACCTGTTGCAAGTTTGAACTGAAATGTTTATCTTGTCGTTTTAAAATTGATAGTTGAAGGTCTGGCAACACTATGCCCCAGATTCGTAATTTCAGCATTATCGCCCATATCGATCACGGGAAATCCACCCTGGCCGACCGTCTCATTCAGCACGCCGGTCTGGTCTCGCTGAGGGATTTCCGCGACCAGATTCTGGACACCATGGAGATCGAACGGGAACGGGGGATCACCATCAAGAGCCAGACCGTTACGCTTCCTTACACCAGCCGGAAGGGAGAAGAGTTTGAACTCAACCTTATTGATACGCCTGGGCATGTGGATTTCTCCTATGAGGTGTCGCGGGCCCTGGCCTCCTGTGAAGGGGTGCTCCTTCTGGTAGATGCCTCCCAGGGCGTGGAGGCGCAGACCCTGGCCAATCTCTACGCGGCCATGGAGCATGACCTGGTTATCATCCCGGTGATCAACAAGATCGATCTCCCCTCCGCCGACGTAGAACGCACCAGGGAGCAGATAGAAAACGAGCTGGGATTGGATGCGGATAAGGCCGTTCTTTGCTCAGCCAAAGAGGGGATAGGGATTGAAGATGTTCTCGAGGCCATTGTGGAACAGATCCCGTCTCCGTCCGGGAGTAGAGAAAAGCCGCTTTCCGCGCTTATATTCGACGCCCATTACGATCCCTTTCGGGGCGCCATTATCAACTGTAGGGTATTTGATGGGGCGGTTCAGCCCGGTGACATTATTCGCTTTATGTCCAATGGGGCCACGTACAAGGTGGAAGAAGTGGGCGTCTTCCGTATCGTGCGGGAGAAGAAAAAGGAGATCTCTGCCGGTTCGGTCGGCTACATCATCTCCGGGATAAAAACCGTGGGCGACACTCGGGTCGGGGACACCATCACCCTGGATGCCCATCCGGCTCCCCATCCGCTCCCCGGATTCAAGGAGGCCAAGCCGGTTGTTTTTTCCTCCATATATCCGATCTCCTCTGATGATTATCCTTCTCTGGTGGACGCGCTGGAGAAATATAAACTGAACGACGCCGCCCTGATTTACGAAAAGGATTCTTCTGCGGCCCTGGGTCAGGGGTTTCGGTGCGGATTTCTGGGCCTGCTGCACCTGGAAATCGTGCAGGAGCGCCTTGAGAGAGAATTTGGTCAGTCTATTATCATGACGGCGCCGAGCGTCCGATACCGGTTTACCCTGGCGGACGATTCCATAGTCACGGTTGATAACCCCCAGTACTACCCGGATCCCACCCGGATCAAGACAGGGGAAGAACCTTTTATCAAGGCGAGCATCCTCATCCCGGAACGCTATGTGGGAGCGGTAATGCAATTATGCAGGGAGCGCCGGGGCGTCAACTCGCGTTTTAGCTACCCTACGGCCGGGCGGGTGGAAATCACCTTCGACATGCCTCTCGGTGAGATCGTTTTTGACTTCTACGATAAACTCAAGACCGTAACGCAGGGATACGGTTCGTTTGATTATGAAATTATAGATTATCGGGAGAGCGATCTGGTAAAGCTCGATATCCTGGTAAACCACGAGAAGGTGGACGCCCTTTCCATGATCGTGCATCGCGACCGGGCCAGGGAGATGGGTGTGCGGGCCTGTGAACGGCTCAAGGAAGAAATCCCCCGGCATCAGTTCAAGATAGCCATCCAAGGCGTTATCGGGGGTACGATCGTCTCCCGCTCCACCATCTCCGCCTTCCGAAAGGACGTTACGGCCAAGTGTTATGGCGGGGACATTACCCGGAAGAGAAAACTCCTGGAAAAGCAGAAAGAGGGCAAGAAACGGATGAAGATGGTCGGCTCGGTTATGATCCCCCAGGGTGCCTTTGTGGCCGTATTAAAAGCTGAAAATGAATGACGAACATGCATAGCGAGCGCATTCCCCCCGTCCGCCTCAGACGGACAGCGGGGTTAGCGAGCGAATACGATGCATTTTACCTTGCATACGGAGATTCCCCACAGCTTGCTGCGGGGAGCTTCAATTCTTGCAGGCCTTTTCTCTTCGGTTATCCTCATGCAGTTTCTTAAACCCGCACCTTTTTGTAAAAGATGGTCTTCAATATCTCCGCGGAAATAACGTAAAACACAACGATTATACCCATCAGCCAGAGGAATGAAAGGGGCAGCGGGGTAAATCCAAAAATTTTTCCGACGGGGAGGAATGGCAAGGTAAGGGTGATACCGATAATAAGCAGTGTGGCGAGTAAAAGATACCTTCCCGGTTTACTTTTAAAGAAAGGCCCGCGGCTCCGGACTACGAGCACTATTACCGAGGCCGAAATAACCGACTCCAGAAACCAGCCGGTTCTAAACTGATCCGTAGTGGCGTGCAGGACGACCAGCAGTACCCCAAAAGTAAGGTAGTCAAATACCGAGCTCAGAGAACCAAAAGTAATCATAAAATTGCGTATGAATTTGATATCCCATCGCCGGGGCCTGTCCATCATCTCGCTATCTACACTATCGGTAGCGATAGCCATTTCGGGAAAATCAGTCATTAGGTTCGTGAAAAGAATTTGTTTGGGCAGCAAGGGGAGAAAAGGCAGAAATAGTGATGCCCCGGCCATACTGAACATGTTGCCAAAATTGGCGCTGGTGGCCATGAAGACGTACTTGAGGGTATTGGCAAAGGTCTTTCTCCCTTCGCGGACACCCTGCGCCAGAACGCCTAAGTTCTTTTCGAGCAGCACAATATCAGCCGCTTCTTTGGCCACATCCACAGCGCTGTCGGCAGAGATACCTACATCCGCAGTATGGAGCGCTGAGGCATCGTTGATTCCGTCTCCCATATAACCCACGACATTTCCGGCCTTCCTTAGGGCCAGGATAATGCGCTCTTTCTGATTAGGCTCGACTTCTGCAAAGACATGTACATCATTTACCCGGTTGAGAAGGGCCTCGTCGCTCATCTCACGGAGGTCCTGACCGGTAAGGATTTCTGAATTTGACAGGCCCACCTGTTCACTGATACTGGCAGCCACCAGTTGGTTGTCTCCGGTGACCATCTTCAGCGAAACGCCGAGATCCTTCAGATGGCTGATGGTCTCAATAATTCCAGTTTTGGGCGGATCAAAGAGGGCCAGCAACCCTAAAAAGGTCATGTCGGTTTCATGCTCCCTGGTGATAGTAACGCCAGGACCTACATCGCGGTAAGCAATCCCCATAACCCGGAATCCTTTGGCGCTAAGCCCCGCAAAGAGTTGCTGAATCCGCTCCTGCATATCTTCTAAATCTACGATCCCTTTGCCGGAAGTTTCCACCGACGAACAGGCCGCGAGCACATTCTTAAGGGCGCCTTTAGTAACCATCAGATGTACGCCGTCTTTGGCCAGCAGGATGCTCAGGCGCTTGCGGATGAAGTCATAAGGGACTTCATCCAGTTTATGGTAGCCGGATACGTCGAACCGGCGATGGGTGTGGATGGCCTCATCGATGGGGTTTACAAAGCCGGTCTGATGAATGGCGTTGAGATAGGCATAGAAGAGCACCTTTTCGCTTTCATTGCCCTCGACATCAAGCGCAGAGCTTAACCTCACTACCCCTTCCGTGAGGGTACCGGTTTTATCGGAACAGAGGACGTTCATGCTGCCAAAGTTTTCAATAGAGGCCAGGCGTTTTACAATCACTTTCTGAGAGGCCATGCGCCTGGCGCCGTGGGCGAGGTTGACGCTGATAATGGCCGGCAGGAGTTGCGGGGTCAGCCCCACGGCAAGGGCCAGGGAAAAAAGAAAGGAATCCAACACCGGTCGCGCCAGATAGACGTTGATAGCAAAGATGGCGATCACCAGCACCAGCGTAATCTCTATGAGAAAATACCCGAACCGCCGGACGCCACGCTCGAATTCCGTCTCCGGTGGCCGTAGTTTCAGGCGTTTGGAAATTTTGCCGAATTCAGTGGTCTGGCCGGTGTGCACAACCACTGCCTTCGCCGTGCCGCTCACCACATGGGTTCCCATGAAAAGTGTATTGGTCGCTTGGCCGGGTGGCGTATCCGGTGAAAATACCCCGGCTGCTTTTTCCACCGGATAGGTCTCACCGGTCAGCGTGGCCTCATCCACAAAAAGATCCCTGGATTGAAGGATGATACCGTCTCCTGGAATAATATCGCCGGCTGTGAGGAGAAGAATATCACCGGGCACGATCTCATCAACCGGGATTTCTTTCTCCCGGCTATCCCGAAGCACTCTTGTTTTTATCTTGACGATGGCCAGCAAGTTCTCCACCGCGTGGGCTGCTCCCCGTTCCTGCCAGAATCCAAGGAAACCGCTTATAACAATGATTGTCAGGATAATGAAGGCATCTGTGGGATCACGCAGAAATATCGACAATCCGGCGGCAAAAAGAAGGATAAGGATGATCGGGCTCTTGAATTGAGCCAGGAGGAGTGCGAGTTCTTTTATTCTTTTTTGTGGCCGCAGGAGGTTCGGTCCATAGGTCTGGAGACGCTGCCGGGCTTCGTCGTCCGTCAGGCCGTGCGACGTGGTTTGTAATTGCTCGAAAAGCTCGGCAACAGGCATGCTCGACAATAGTTTCAATTCCTGATCCTGGATAGCACGGTAGGCGTTTTATTTTATGGCTAAAGTATATCAGATGCGGCGGGCAAAGTTAAACGAAAACAAGGCGGCCCCTGCGGCTTCTTTTCCGTAGAATATCTTTGGGATTTGGTTAATAATACGATGGAAGAGTTGCCGGAGATAAGGAGTGGATGATTGAAGTTTTGTGATATGCAGTGCGAATATGCGTCCTGGCCTAAAGATGAGGCCGTGGATGGGGCTGGTTCATGCCGTACTTTTCAGGCCATTTATTGTGAGAAGAAAGGGCGGCTTGTCCATAAAAATCTTCCCTGCCCTGATAAAATCCAGCGAAGCAAACCCGGTGAATTCGTAAAAAAGCCCTTTCACCGCTGAGCAGTTATTTTCCGCTGTCCGTGGTCAGAGGTCAAAGGTTTATCTGGTTTTAAAGCTTTCAGCCTTCAGCCTTGAGCTTTCAGCTATTGACTGCCGACTATTGAGTGTTGAAGGTACTCAGCCAACGCCTCCGGCCAGGGTCTGAGAGACTGACCGGTAATAGAGACATAGCGGCTATTATCGAGTGCAGAGAGGTGAGGTCGATTCGCCGGGAGATTTAGCCCCGCAGTTTTTACGGCCGCAACGGAGACATCCTCTTTGCCGGCAATTTTCAGTATCTCTCTGGCAAATTCATACCAGGAACAGATGCCGCTATTGGTTACATGGACGATGCCGGTTGATTCTTTTTGCACCAGTTTGGCTATAGACCCGGCCAGATCAGGGGTGTAAGTAGGAGACCCAAACTGGTCATCCACCACGGCAAGTGCCTTCTTTTCTTTTGCCAGGCGAAGGATGGTATCCACAAAATTAGGGCCGTTCCGGCCATAGAGCCAGGAGGCGCGAATAACCAGGGAGCCTTCGATTTTCAAGGCGTATTCTTCGCCCTTTAATTTTGACCGGCCATAGAGGTTGATGGGGTTAGGTGTGTCTTCCTCCCGGTAAGGCGCGCTTTTTGCGCCGTCGAAGACATAATCGGTGCTGATCTGGATAAGGCGGCTCTTGACGGCCTGGCAGGCCCCGGCAATATGCCTTACTGCCTCGCCATTGACCAAAAATGCCTTATCCGGCCGGCTTTCGCAGTCATCTACCTTAGTAAATGCCGCGCAGTTTATGACCACATCAGGTTTT
>JASEGX010000011.1:16303-21948 GCA_030017815.1 Thermodesulfobacteriota bacterium
TGCCCGGCAGGCCATGGGGTCAGTTATATCCCAGTCATTACGAGTGCGCGGTAGTACCTGGTGAGCATCGGCCAAAACTCTGACGACATCGGTACCAAGCATACCGGCCGCTCCCAGGACCATGATTCTCACGGCTTCTTGCCTTCTGCCAGCCTCTGACCGTACATTTTCTGGTAATACTGTCTGTACCTGCCGCTTTTGACCCGGCGCCACCATTTTTCATTTCGTCGGTACCAGTCTATGGTGAGTTCGAGGCCCTTTTCAAAGGTAACCGCGGGGCTCCACTTAAGCTGGCGTTTGATTTTTTTTATGTCCATGGCATAGCGCCGGTCATGTCCGGGGCGATCATCGACAAAGGTAATCAGGGACTCGGATTTTTCAAGTAAACGGAGGATTGTCTTTACCACATCAATATTTTTTCGTTCCGACTCACCGCCGATATTGTAGGTCTCGCCTACTATCCCTCTATGGAGGACGGTATCCAGGGCCGCGCAGTGATCGGTTACGTGTATCCAGTCCCGCACGTTCAGTCCGTCGCCATAGACCGGCAGCGGTTTGTCTTCCAGGGCATTGGTGATCATAAGAGGGATGAGTTTTTCCGGGAACTGGTAAGGGCCGTAGTTATTTGAGCAGCGGGTGATTATGGACGGAAGGCCATGGGTTTTAGCGGTTGCCCGCACCAGGAGGTCAGATGCGGCCTTGGAGGCGGCATAAGGGCTATTGGGGGCAAGCGGGGTGGTTTCCGTAAAGCGGTCTTTATCGCCGAGGCTTCCATAGACCTCATCCGTGGAGACATGGATAAACCGGTCGATTTTTGCCTGCCGGCAGGCATCCAGGAGCACCTGCGTGCCGGCTACGTTGGTCTGTATGAAGGGCTGGGCATTGGTTATAGAACGGTCAACGTGGCTTTCAGCCGCAAAGTGTACAATCCGGTCTACCCCGCGGAGGGCTTTTTTGACGGCCTTTACGTCCTCGATGCGGCCATGGATGAATTTATAGCGAGGGTTGTTTTCAAACTCCCTTAGGTTTTCCGGATTACCCGCATAGGTCAGGGCGTCCAGGTTAATGATGCGATAATCATAACGCTCAAGGAGGTAATGAACAAAATTACTTGCGATAAATCCGCAGCCACCGGTTATTAGTATATGCATAGTATTTACTCGTCCATTTTGAAAGGGGATAAAGCGCTCGCCTCGTGGCGTATCTCGTCCACTTTTTGTGTTCGTCCCGTCCCGGCATAAAGCCGATTGGGAAAGTTTAATACCTGTCCATCTGTATTTCCAATATTTTTATATCCGTGCACTACGCCGGGAGGGACAATGACTATCTTTGGATTATCTTCACCGGCGAAGATGATCTGTTTAACGTTAACCGTGGGGGATTCCTCGCGATTATCCCAGAGGACGACCTTAAAATCGCCTGGCCCAAGAAAACAGAAATAGTCTGTTTGTTCGACATGTTCATGCGGACCGCGCGCAACGCCGGGCAGGGTAATTGAGACATAGGCCATGGCCGTACGAATCTCTGAGGGTACTTCGTCGTGGCGAAAACATTCTGCCAGCCAGCCGCGTTCATCTACATGCCTTTTAATATCCTTTACTATGACCCCTTCGATGATTCCGTTTTTAAAACCTGTCATCTTCCACCTGCTCTTAGCTCATAACTCATGGTTCATGGCTCATAGCTTTCCCGCTTTCCTGCTTTCTGGCTCTCTGGCTTTTCTGCCTTCTGACCCTCATACCTCCACCAGTGACTGGTCACCCACCATGAGGCGCAGGGCCTTGTGCCGGGTCTGATTTTTGATAATCTTTGCCTCCCGGCCCAGAATGCTATCTTCCAGGCGCGGGACACCTTCAACAATGACTTGGGAAAGAATAACGGAATGCTCGATAACCGAATTGGTGATACGGGTTCCTTCGCCTATGCTCGTATAAGGACCGATGAAGGAATCGACAATCTCGACCCCCGGTCCTATTATGACCGGCCCGCGTATGACGCTGTTTATTACCCTGGCCGTGGCATCGACGTGGACGCGACCTGAGACTTCGCTCTTCTCATCGACAAAACCGTCGACCTGGCGTTTAACGTAGTCATCGAGCACGGTCGTATTCGCGGCCAGAAAATCGTCTTTTTTGCCGGTGTCGAGCCACCAGCAGTCAAGGACCTCTCCTTCCACCCGCGCGCCCATGTGAATGAGTTCCTGTATGGCATCGGTTATCTCCAACTCACCACGCCAGGAAGGCTGGATACGACCGATAGCCTCGTGTATGCGCGGGGAAAAGAGATAGACGCCCACCAGGGCCAGGTCGGAGGGAGGGTTTTTGGGTTTTTCAATGAGTTTTTTAATGCGTCCCTTACCGTTGAGCACGGCCACGCCGAAGGCCCTCGGGTTAGGGACCTTTTTCAGGAATAGGAGGGCATCGGATGCCGTCTTACGAAACTTATCCAGGGCCTCTTTTATGCCTTTACCGAGGAGGTTATCTCCCAGATACATGACAAAAGGCGAGTCCTTAAGGAATTTTTGCGCTGTTTTTACGGCATGGGCAAGACCCAGAGGTTCTTTTTGGAGAATATAGGTAATCTTCACATCCCATTTTTCTCCATGGCCCAGATAGGCCTTTACCTCTGCCTGGGTTTCGGGGGCCACGATAACCCCGACATCTCTTATGCCGGCCTCCTTAATATGTTCAAAGACATAGCCCAGTATGGGTTTATTGGCCACGGGCACAAGCTGCTTGGCCATGGTGTGCGTCAGCGGCCGCAGCCTGGTTCCCTTACCGCCGGAAAGGACCAGGGCCTTTATGTTTTCCATGCTCTCCTCGACTATAGTGAAGGGTCATTTGTCAATAGGCATTTGTCACTGGTAACATAAGTTCAAGATTTTCCACAGTTAACTAGTTCTCATCCGGAAACCCTATATTCCCTCCCCCTTTGACGGGGGAGGGCTGGGGTGGGGGTGAAAAGATTGTGTAAATTCAGACTGTTCACCCTCCCCCTTGCCCCCTCCCATCGAGGGAGGGGGAGTTTTTTGGGGACTTTTCGGATGGAAACTAGATAGTCTCACGGCCTGAGATTATACATTAATTGAAATAAAAAAATAACCCCATTTTTTAAATCGGCACTTAGGGGTTTTCAGTAAAGGGCAATTACATTGCCATATAGGATGATTTATGCTAGTTTTCCTCCATGATCGAGAGACCGGAAAAGAAGGTTTTAACCGTTTCCGCCTTAACGCAGTCGATTAAGTTCCTGGTCGAGGCAAATTTCCCCTTTGTCTGGGTAGAAGGTGAAATATCAAATCTGCGCGAGATCTCATCCGGTACCATGTATTTCACCTTAAAAGATGAAACCGCCCAGATAAAGACCGTGCTCTTCAGGATTAACAGGCGCTATCTCCGTTTTCAACCGGAAGACGGGATGTATGTAGTCTGCCAGGGACGCGTTAGCGTTTACGAGGCGCGCGGGGAATATCAGCTCATCATTGACCACATGGAGCCAAGAGGGGTCGGCGCCTTGCAGCAGGCCTTTCTCCAGCTCAAGGAAAGGCTGGAAAAGGAAGGCCTTTTTGCCGCAGAGCGGAAAAAGAAACTGCCTCTACTCCCTGACCGTATAGCCGTCATAAGCTCGATTACCGGTGCGGCCCTCTATGACTTCCTGCGCACGGCCTGCGCCCGTTTCGCCAATGTGAATATTCTCGTATATCCCGCCCGCGTGCAGGGTGAAGGAGCGGCGAAGGATCTGGCTGAGGCCATTTATGGCCTTAATAGGTTAAAGGGCATAGATGTCATAGTACTGGCTCGCGGGGGCGGGTCGTTTGAGGATCTCTGGGCCTTTAATGAGGAGGTCCTGGCCAGAGCCATTTCTACCTCGAAAATTCCGGTAGTCTCCGCAGTGGGGCATGAGATCGACTTTACTATTTCCGATTTTGTGGCCGATATCCGGGCGGCTACCCCTACGGCTGCGGCCGAACTTGTCGTGCCCAAAAAGGATGATTTAAGTTATCAGATCGACATGCTGCAGCTCCGTCTTACCAGGGCGGCAGGGAGAGAACACGCCCTTTTTAAAGAAAGGCTGGCCCATTTTATAACGAGATTGGCCAGGGTAAGGGGCCGCATTCAGGACGGCCGTCTGAAGGTAGATACTTTCGGCCTGGAGATGAGGCATAATCTTTTAAGCCAGATACAAAGCCTGCACCGCTTGCTCGACAGCTATCTCCTTCGCCTTGGAGAGCGCCACCCACGTGAACAGATACGGACGGCCCGGTTTAGAGTGGATGCCTTAAGAAGAGAATTAGAGGTAAAAAAAGGGCAACACCTGGCACAACAGGGCGCCTCTCTTCGGGAACTCGCGGCTCGTCTGGAAGGCGCTAACCCTATGGCCATCCTTGGCCGGGGTTACAGCATAACCGAATTATGGCCGGATGGAAAAATCCTGCGTGATACAAAAGACGTAGCCATTAATTCCCGGGTCAGAGTGAGGCTTTTTAAGGGAAAATTGTTTTGCCGGGTGGAACGGGTGGCAGAAGTCGATAGCTGAAAGCTCAAAGCTAAAAGCTGGTTATGAGTTCCGGGTTTCGGGTTGCGGGTTAAAGAACTCGCAACTCGTAACTCATAACTCAAATGACCAATGACTAATGACCACTGACAACGGATACGGAGTGCTCAGCGGTGAAAAAACTTTCTTACCAATTGATCATCTTTGTTTTCTATTTTTCCCTGACGATTGGTTTTCCGGGAACAGCTTCCTATGCCGATGAAAGTCCCGCCTGGACGCTCCATCCGGCTAAACTGGCCATAGGGCAGGTAGGTCTCTTTTCTATTAGCGACGTACCTGCTAGCCCGCCTAAGGCGGGCGCCTTTCTTGGTCGTCCGGTTTATTTTCATGCCGGTTCGGGAAGGCTGGCGGCCTTACTACCGGTGGACATATCCACGCCGCCGGGGAAATATCCACTCACCATCGAGTATCAGCACGTCCATCATGGCACAAAGAAGGTGATAACCATCCATGTGGAGGTGCAACCCTATGAGTTTTCTGTGGAGGAACTTACTTTACCTGAAAAGATGGTTACGTTTCCAGAGGAAATACTTAAGCGCATACAGGACGAAAAGAAAGCCGTAGATGCGGTTTTTGAAAAAAACAGCGAGTCTCTGCTCTGGAGCGGAGGCTTTATTAAACCCGTGGAGGGTGATATAGCCGGTTTATTTGGCAGCAGGCGCATCTTAAACGGCGAGGAGCGTAGTCGTCATCTGGGTGTTGATATCCGGGGAAAAGAGGGGATGCCGATCCGTTGTGCGAACAGTGGACGTATAGCACTGGTCGGTGATTTTTATCTCCTGGGTAGTACCGTTATTTTGGATCATGGCCAGGGGGTGTTTACTATATACTGTCACCTCTCAAAAGCGGCGGTGAAAGAAGGGCAGCAGGTGGCCAAAGGAGATTCACTTGGAGAAGTAGGGGCTACAGGAAGGGCTACCGGGCCGCATCTGCACTGGGGCGCGGTTATTTGTGGTGCAAGGGTGGATCCGCTGTCCCTCATCGAGGTGACGACCGTTGACGAAGCTCAAAGTTCAAAGCTCAAAGCCCAAATGAATGACAAATGAGGCTCTTGCAAAACTGTTTGTCATCCCCGAATGTTTCTATCGGGG
>JASEGX010000188.1 GCA_030017815.1 Thermodesulfobacteriota bacterium
CTGTGATTTCTTTGTATTTAAACCTATCTGCGTTCATCTGTGTGAATCTGTGGCTAAATAGTTACTTATTTTCTGACAAATAGTTTTCCGGGTAACTGCTGAACCAGGCCCTTTAATTCTAAATTAAGAAGTATGCTGCTTACTTTTTGCACAACTAAGTTTCCTCTTCGGACTAATTCGTCAATATGTTGAGGATATTCTTCCACCAGCGCCAGAATATCTCTTTCTTCAGGCAAAATATCCTGAGGGATACAGGCCGGTGGGCCATTTGTAGTTTTTTCGCCCTTTAATGCCGGCTCCAGGGAGATTTTTTTCGGGGGGCGCAGCTCTTCTACTATGTCTTCAGCAGATTCAACGAGTTTTGCACCCTGCTTAATTAGTTTGTGTGTTCCACTGCTCCGGAGCGAGTTTATGCTCCCGGGCACGGCAAATACCTCGCGCCCCTGCTCAAGGGCTAAATTGGCGGTTATTAAAGAGCCGCTTTTCCCTGTGGCCTCCACGATAACCGTACCCAGGGCCAGGCCGCTGATAATCCGGTTACGTATCGGAAAATTTTTAGGCTCAGGGGGCGTGCCCAAGGGATATTCAGATATAACCGCCCCGTTTTCAGTTATACGGTGATATAGGTCCGTGTTTTCCTCGGGATAGACGACGTCCAGTCCTGAACCCAGTACCGCTATGGTTCGGCCCTTGCCCCAGAGGGCGCCCAGATGGGCAGCAGTGTCGATGCCGCGCGCCATGCCGCTCACGATGGTCAGGCCATGTCCGGCCAGAGAGCGGCAGAGCCCTTCCGCTGCCTTCTGTCCATAATAGGTGGCATGACGTGATCCGACCACTGCCACGCTAAAGGTATCGGCCTCGCTCAAATTCCCCTTAACGTAAAGTAGGGCCGGCGCGTCATAGATATTTGCCAGATTTTGAGGATATGCCTCATCCTGAAAGGTGAGTATCTTTACTCCATATTTACGTAGTAATTTTAGTTCCTGTGCGGCACGTTCTTTAGAGGCAAAGCTGCGTATAGCCTCTATGGTCGCCGACCGAATTCCTTTTATGGCCGTAAGCTCAGTTTCTTTGGCCTTGAATACTTCTTCAGGTGTGCCAAAAACCTTGATAAGCTGCCGGTAGGTGACACCTCCAACCCCCGGGATCAGGTGGAGGGCCATCCAGTGATACAAGTCATCCATCATATAATATTTTTTAAAATAGCAGTCAACCGGGGCTGACTATAATAAATGGGACGCTAGTGTCAAGTCCTTTCTGGGGCAGCGGGGTCACAGGTATAGGCATAATGACATATGAAGATGTAACCCCACTGCCCTTCTTACCGGAACAATTGTCAAAATCTATCAATTGCTGTCGGCCTATCCGTATTTCCAATTTGACTTATGGTTAGACACTGGTATTTTCGTTATATCTTACCATTTAAATGGCGTCTGGAGGACTACTATGCCCGGAAAATATGATGAAATGTGGGACAGGCTCGGTCTGGACTTATCGGCACATGAGGGGCTTTTAACCGTACTCGGAAAGTTTTATGGCGACATCTACCTCTCGCAGCAAAATCGCCTCAAGGGCATGGAATACCTAGACTTTGTCCTCTCAGAGGTACACGGGCTTCGTATCCAGGAGCTTCAGGCGGCAAAGAAAAATGGGAAAAAAGTGGTGGGCACATTCTGTGTCTTCGTGCCGGAGGAACTTATCTGGGCAGCGGAAGGGATAGCAGTTGGACTCTGCGCCGGGGCGGAAATCGGCCGCGAAGAGGCGGAACAGGTATTGCCGCGCAATACCTGTTCCCTTATCAAATCGTTCTTTGGCTTCAAAATGGCCAGGCTCTGCCCGTTCATAGAATCCTCTGACCTCATTGTGGGAGAGACAACGTGCGACGGCAAGAAAAAGGCTTACGAAATCTTTGCTGATCTTGTACCTGAGATGTATATAATGGAGATTCCACAGCGCAAAGAGAAGATAGACCGGGATTTATGGAAAAGCGAAATCTTGCGTTTCAAAGATAAACTGGAAGAGATAACCGGCAGGGCCATTTCTACCAAATCCCTGGGTAAGGCCATAAAGATGGTAAATGAGCGGCGTCGCGCCCTGCAACGCCTGAATAAGCTCCGCCGGGCAAACCCCGTGCCTATCTCCGGCCGGGATGTCCTCTTAATAAACCAGATATCTTTCTACGATGATCCCGTGCGTTTCACAGAAAACATAAATAAGCTCTGTGACGAGATGGAAGAGAGGATCAGCCGTGGGGAAGGTATCGTTCCGCAAAAGACCAAGCGAATCGTCCTATCCGGCTGCCCGATGGCCGTTCCCAACTGGAAATTGCCCTACGTACTCGAATCCTCCGGGGCGGTGATAGTCGGAGAAGAGTCCTGTATCGGCGAACGCAATACCAGGGACCTCGTGGACGAAGGCGGCAAGGATTTACCAGAGATGTTGGATAATATGCTTGACCGCTACATGAATATAGATTGCGCCTGCTTTACCCCGAATAAGGAAAGATTAGAGCATATTGTTTCCCTGGCTAAAGATGCCAAAGCGGATGGGGTTATCCACTATGCCCTCCAGTTTTGCCATCCCTATAACATCGAAGCCTACAAGGTAGAAAAGGCCCTGGAAAAGGAGAATATCCCGGTACTTAAGATAGAGACCGACTATAGCATGGAAGATATAGAACAACTTAAGACAAGAGTCGAGGCCTTTGTAGAAATGTTGAGCAAATGAGATATGCGGGTATAGACATCGGTTCCCGGACTATAGAGATCGTAGTCCTGGAAGATCTTCAGAAAATTTCATCCAAACAGTCCGAGGCCACACATGATCCCCTGGCCCAGGCCAAACGGCTCTTGGCAAATGTCTCTTTTGATTGCCTGATGGCCACCGGTTACGGCCGCCACCTCCTGGCTAAGGAATTAGATATACCCACGGTAACCGAGATCAGCGCTTACGCAACAGGTGTACAGGCGCTTTTCTCCTAAGCCCGAACCATCCTCGACATAGGGGGGCAAGACACTAAAGTAATTGCTGTCAACGGCGAAGGAAGAATCCTTCGCTTTGAGATGAATGACCGCTGCGCGGCCGGCACCGGCCGGTTTCTCGAGGTTATGGCCGGGGTCCTTGGCGTCAGCGTCAGCGACTTCGGCAGCCTTGCCTTGGAGGGTCAACCCATCTTACGAATAAGCAGCACGTGCACTGTATTTGCCGAATCGGAAGCCGTATCTCTTTTAGCCAAAGGTGAAAGAAGAGAAGATATTGCCCTGGCTTTACATGGCTCCGTAGTCAGGCGATCCGTGACTATGCTGAAGCGGGTCTCTTTGGAAAAAGACATCGTCTTTGCCGGAGGCGTGGCTTTGAATCCATGCCTGAGAGTTATCTTGGAGAAAGAACTAGGCCAGAAAATCATCGTCCCGGATAATCCCCATATGATCGGCGCATACGGAGCTGCCCTCTGCTGTCGGTCGGCAGCGCACAAATAAAAAAGGGATTAGCCATAATGACTAATCCCTTAACTTTATTGGCGGGGCCGACGAGACTCGAACTCGCGACCTCCGGCGTGACAGGCCGGCGTTCTAACCAAACTGAACTACGACCCCGACGATTATTTTAGGGCAAGAAATGGTAGGCGGAACAGGGCTTGAACCTGTGACCCCCGGCTTGTAAGGCCGATGCTCTCCCAACTGAGCTATCCGCCCCTGATCAGGTTTGTACTATTAACAACTCCATTTTGGCAAGTCAAGCAAAATGTACATAAAGTTATAAGAAGCAATACATCAATGGGCGGTCATTTCTGGAAGAGCTTCCTCCTTAGGAAAAACACCTACCGGAGAGGATGCCGGACCCTTGAATAGAGACTCTGGATCATCCAAGACCAGCGCCTTTTTGAGTACCTCATCCATGGTTTCAACCATTTCCACTTGAATGGATTTAATCAACTTAGGGGGGATATCTTTGAGGTCCTTTTCATTCTCACGAGGGATAAACACCGCACTCACATTACTCCGCCTTGCCGCCAGTATCTTTTCTTTAAGCCCGCCAATAGGCAGTACACGGCCCCTCAATGTAATTTCGCCCGTCATGGCTGTATCTTTATGGACCGGAATCTTAAGCAATGCCGAGGTGATAGCCGTGGCCATGGTAATACCGGCCGACGGACCATCTTTGGGAATAGCTCCTTCCGGCACATGAATATGAATATCCAGCTTCTGGTAAAAATCAGCATCCAGTCCAAAGTTCTCAGCCCTGGAACGGACATAGCTCAGAGCGGCCCGGGCCGATTCTTGCATGACATCGCCCAGCTTACCGGTGATGGTCAGGTTGCCTTTCCCGGGCATGATAACTGCTTCAATCTGCAATATCTCTCCGCCGAACTCTGTCCAGGCCAAACCGGTGGCCACACCGATCTCATCCTTCTCTTCAGCCAAACCATAGCGGTAACGAGGAACACCGAGATACTTTTCCAGGGACTGTACATTAACCACCGCCTTTCGCCTCTCCTCTTTGT
>JASEGX010000189.1 GCA_030017815.1 Thermodesulfobacteriota bacterium
AAAGCCTATGGACCAATACATCGCGATAATATTTGCTTTGGCCCTCGGCCTTTGCGTGGGTAGTTTCTTGAATGTCCTTATCTACCGCCTGCCGTTGGGCAGATCAATTGTAAAACCCGGCTCTGCCTGTCCAAACTGTGGCGCCGGTATCCGGTGGTATGATAATATACCTGTGCTAAGTTACATTTTGCTACGCGGGAAATGCCGTCATTGCCAAACACGAATTTCACCCCGCTATCCGCTTATAGAAATTATAACCGGACTCCTTTCTCTTGTCCTCTTCTATCAATATGGCCTCTCTTGGGCCTGCCTGTTCTATTTCATCTTTGCCGCCGCCCTCATCGCTATCATCTTTATCGATTTTGACCACCAGATCATCCCCGATGTTATTACTTACCCCGGCATCGTAGCCGGCTTTATCTCTTCCCTCATTCTGCCGAATATTACTTATAGGGATTCACTCATCGGCATAATTCTGGGAGGTGGTATTCTTTACCTGATCGCCCTTGGCTATCTCATGCTGGCCAAAAGAGAAGGCATGGGTGGTGGGGATATCAAGCTTCTGGCCATGATCGGCGCCTTTTTGGGTTGGCAGGCGATGCCGTTTACTATCCTCGTGAGTGCGCTCCTCGGCTCACTGGTAGGCATTATAGCCATGCTCAAAACCGGTAAAGATACCAGGATGGCTATCCCGTTCGGACCTTTTTTATCCATTGGGGCCATTCTTTATCTTTTCTGGGGAAAAGCGGTAACCCAATGGTATCTGGGCCTCCTCCTGCCACATTAACCTATTACGAGATGCAGGGATTAGCGTTCAGTAAACACGCATATCCCACTAAGCGCTATCCGCTACCCGCTAATCGCTAAATTTATGAAAAAATACGGCCTAAGTATCCGCACCAAAATCGTCCTTACCTTTGTGTTTCTTTTGCTGACCGGGATGTTCCTGGTGGCCGTTGTTTCCATAAAGATGGCCGAACGGAACATCGCCCGGCAAAAGATAGATAGCGCAGCCATTCTGGTCCAGAACCTTGCCGACGTAATCAAGCAGTTATCAAGAGATTCAGACATACGGGAAAACGAACCGGGCGATGTTCAGTCCCTGCTCAGTTCTTATCTCAGCCCGTCCAGTTTTGACTACATAGCCCTGGTAAGAAGCGACGGAGTAATCGTCGCAGAAGCGGCATTTGAAACCATAAATTTGCCCCCCCTATCCGCCGAAGCAAAGCTTCAGGCCCCGGCTGAGAGACCAGTTTGTAACCTCACCGGGGCAGACAATTTCTCCTTTTTCAGGAGAGACCTACACCTTGCCGCCGTGTTTCCCATCTTCAAAGACGGCCGCCGGTGGGGTATTATATATGCCAAAAGTCTGCTCGGTGACCTGCGTCAGGACATGGCACAGCTCTACAAGTTGACCTTCTTTTACATTGTTCTTGATGCCGTGCTTCTTTTTCTTTTCGGCTATCTTCTTATCTCCAGAGATGTCGTCCGGCCCATAAGACGTCTAACCTCCCTTGTGGATACCATAGGCGGTGGAGACCTTGGCCCTTTTATACATTCTGAACAACAAAATGAAATCGGGAAACTTTATCACGCTTTTGCCCGCATGGATAACCGCCTCGGCGAACAAAGAAAAGAGATAAAGGAATACATCGCGTCTCTGGAAAATGCCAATCGTGAGCTTAAGAAGGTACAGGAAGAGGTAATCCGTTCTGAAAAACTGGCCTCAGTGGGCCGTTTAGCCGCCGGAGTGGCCCATGAAATCGGCAATCCATTGGCCGCCATAATAGGTTACGTCGAACTTCTCATCCAACGTGCAGTCAGTAAAGAAGAGGAGCAAGATTTTTTAAGGCGTATCGCCTCGGAGTTGCAGCGCATAAATGGTATCATACGCGACTTGCTCGATTACTCCCGCCCTTCTCCCCAAAAGATCGAAGGGGTGTCTGTTAATGACGTTATCGAAGGCAGCCTTTCCCTCCTTTCACATCAAAAAGTCATGCGTTATGTCCATGTCCAGACCGCTCTACAGCCAGACCTGCCACTGGCCCGGGCCAACGCCCAACAGTTAAAACAGGTCCTTATCAATATCCTGGTCAACGCGGCCGACGCCATGCCTATTGGCGGAGACCTGCGCATCAAATCAGGGCTAAAGGAAATACTGAAAAATGACGAAAAGGAAAATAATCCCCCTGAATCCCCCCACACCCCCCTTTGGAAAAGGGGGGCCGGGGGGGATTTTGAAGGGAGGCAGGGGGGATTTTTAGATGAATATATAGTTATCGATGTGGAAGACAGCGGGACCGGGATTAAACCGGAAGACCTGCCAAGGGTCTTTGACCCCTTCTTCACCACAAAACCACCGGGAGAAGGCACAGGTCTGGGTCTGGCGATCTCTTTGCGTATTATGGAGTCTTTTGGCGGGAAGATAGACGTAAAAAGCACCATAGGTAAGGGCACAAAATTCAGCCTCATCCTTAGGTTGTGGTAAAAGATTGTAATTATTCACCGCAGAGATCGCAGAGGCCGCTGAGATGGATAAAAAAGAAGGACTTAATAAGATAACAGAAACAATTATTGGTGCGGCTATTAATGTTCACCGCGCATTGGGGCCTGGACTTCTTGAATCTGCTTATGAAGCGTGTATGGTATACGATCTTGCACAAGCAGGTTTAAAAGTGGAAAACCAGAAGCCGCTTCCTATAGTTTATCGAGGAGTAAAACTTGAATGCGGTTATCGTCTGGATTTAATGATAGAGAATGAAGTCATTGTAGAGATAAAATCAGTTGAAAAGCTTCTACCAATTCATAAAGCACAGTTGATGTCTTACTTGAAGCTTTCTGACTGTAGGGTTGGGTTGTTGATCAATTTCAACGTTAAAGTATTAAAAGATGGCATTCAGCGGGTTGTTAACAATTTTCCTGATACTCTGCGTGCTCCGCGTTCTCTGCGGTAAAATATGATTTCTCTGTGGTAAAAGGTTTTTAATCCATGTCTAAAAGTCATATTCTGGTCATAGATGATGAAGAAAACATGCGGCACGTGCTGACGGCCATCCTTAGAAAAGAAGGCTATGTGGCGGATACTTGTCCGGACGCGGTCTCCGGCCTTAAGAAACTGGAGGAGCAGTGCTATGACCAGGTCTTATGTGATATCTGCATGTCAGGCATGGACGGCCTATCCTTTTTAAAGGAAGTCGTAGCCCGAAATTTTGACACTACAGTTATAGTCATGTCGGCTTATGGGAGTATAGATACCGCTATTGAGGCCATTAAACTCGGCGCTTATGACTATATAGACAAGCCCTTTAAACCTAATGAAATCATCCTGACCCTGAAAAAGGCGGAGGAGCGCGCCCGACTCAGGCGGGAAAATACCCGTCTTAAGGAAGAAGTAGAGAGAAATTATTCCTTTAGCAACATCATAGCCAAAAGTGAGGCTATGCTTCAGATATTTGATATGGTCAAAAAGATTGCCGATTACAAGACAACCGTCCTCATACTCGGTGAGAGCGGTACTGGAAAAGAGTTAATTGCCAAGGCCATACATTATAATAGCGTACGGCGGGACAAGCCCCTCATTACTATAAACTGCGGCGGCATACCGGAAACGCTCCTGGAAAGCGAGCTGTTTGGGCATGTAAAAGGCGCTTTTACTGATGCTTACCGAGCTAAAAAGGGCCTGTTTGAAGAAGCCCATGGCGGGACACTTTTCCTGGACGAGGTAGGCGAACTACCTATGTCCCTCCAGGTCAAGCTGCTTCGTGCCCTGCAAGAGGAAGAGATACGCCCTCTCGGAGACACACGGGCTACAAAGGTCGATGTCCGGATTATTGCCGCCACCGCCAGGGATCTGGCCCGGGAGGTAGAAAAAAATACCTTCCGGGATGACCTTTTCTATCGTCTTAACGTCCTTTCCATCCACGTGCCGCCGCTACGGGAAAGGCGGGAAGATATTCCCTTGCTGGTCGATCATTTTATCCAGAAGTACAATAACCGCCTGGGCACCAATGTTGAAAGAATTTCCCCGGAAGCCATGCATCACCTCATGGAATACGAATGGCGGGGCAATGTGCGTGAATTGGAAAATGTCATTGAACGGGCCATGGTACTCACAGAGAGCAAAATAATAGGGTTGGAATACTTCCCGTCCTCTATGCAAAAAGGCTCTGATACCTTTTCCCATGAAATACTGAATGGTGTAATGTCCATCAAAAAAGCCAGCAAGTCCGTGGAGCGTGAATTGATCAAACGCGCCCTGGTACAAACTAAAGGAAACCGAACGCAAGCTGCTCATATACTAGAGGTAAGCCTTCCGGCCCTGCTTTATAAAATGAAAGAATATAAGATTGCTGCCACTACTTGATGTCTCTCTCCGTACCAGATTTTTTTGTAACACTTTAGGTTTTTGAAAAATATGCCTAAGCAAGGCGCTATAAGAGCCAAAATCCCCCTTGTATGTTGAAAGTTAGAGGGAACAAAATTTTTAAGTTCTTTTCT
>JASEGX010000190.1 GCA_030017815.1 Thermodesulfobacteriota bacterium
CGAATGCCTGTATCGGGGATAGAATCATTCGGGGATGACAGACAATTTTGCAAGAAGCTCGGTAGGTTAAGATAATAAAAGAGGAAGAAAGATTTTCAAAAGAAATTATTGAGGCAGCAATTCGTGATGGTCGCCTTTCCCGGAGGGGTGATAAAACAACGTGTATTGAAAACTCCTTATAAAGCCTATGCTCGTATTTCCTCCAGCCGTTTCAGATTGGCATCTATTTTTTCCAGACGGGCGACAAATTCCTGCACCTTGCCTTTTTCCTTGTCGATTATCTCGGCCGGGGCGCGTTCCAGAAAGTCGCTGTTCGCCAGCTTGTTCTGTACCCGTTTCAGCTCTGTTTGGAGTTTGCCCGCCTCTTTCTGCAGTTTTGCGGTTTCCGCGGAGATATCGACTACTCCTTCGAGAAGCATGTAGGTCTCGACCTGATCGGTTATACAGGACACGGCCCCCTTAGGCCGCCCACCATCAGCGCGTATCTCTAAACCTTCTACCTTAGCCAGGTTCTTTAGGAAAATCCCATGCCTGAAAATAAGCTCACGTACCGGCCCGCTTCCGCTGAGGACGATTATGTTTACCTTTTGAGCCGGATGGACATTCATCTCGCTGCGCAGGTTGCGTATCCCGGTTATCACATCCATAAGCAAGCCCATCTGCCCTTCACTTTCCAGATCTTCCGGATAATCCTTGCTCTCTGGAAAGGAGGCCTCCATGATGCTTCTAGTGCTTCCCGGCAGATAATGCCACAATTCCTCGGTAACAAAAGGGATGGAAGGATGGAGCAGGCGCAGGCTGGCACTCAGCACCGAGAGCATAACCTGCCGGGTAGTGCTGCGGACATCCTGGTCTTCGCTCAGATAGAGGGCGGGCTTGACCATCTCCAGGTACCAGTCGCAGAATTCGTGCCAGAAAAACTGGTAGAGGGCCTGGGCGGAGTCATTAAAACGATAGTCATCCAGACCTTCTCTTACTGTGTCTATCACCCTTTTCAGGCGGCTTAATATCCACCGGTTTTCCAGGGTAAGCATAGAGGGTTGCTGAGGTACCTCTGTCTTTAAACACTCACCTGCGTTCATGAGAGCAAACCGGGATGCATTCCAGACCTTATTGATAAAATGGCGGTAACCCTCGATGCGCTGTTCAGAGAGGCGGATATCCCGTCCCTGCGCAGCAAAGGCAGCTAAGGTGAAACGGAAGGCGTCCGTTCCATACTTATCCATGATGATGAGCGGGTCAATGACATTACCCTTGGATTTGCTCATCTTCTGGCCCTCAGCGTCACGCACCAGGGCATGGATATAGGCGTCGGCAAAGGGGACGTTACCCATAAAATGGAGACCCATCATCAGCATGCGGGCCACCCAGAAAAAGAGGATGTCAAAGCCCGTAATGAGTACGGTAGTTGGATAAAAGAGTTTGAGTTCTCTGGTTTCATCCGGCCAGCCCAGGGTAGAGAAGGGCCATAGGGCCGAACTGAACCAGGTATCCAGGACGTCTTCTTCCTGCCTGAGATGGGTGCCGGCACATTTCGGGCAGATCACCGGCGCCTCGGTATCGATAATGATTTCACCGCAGGTATCACAATACCAGGCCGGAATGCGGTGCCCCCACCAGATCTGACGGGATATGCACCAGTCGCGGATGTTATGCATCCAGTCAAAATAGGTATTTTCCCACATCTTGGGTATTATGCGAGTTTGGCCGGTCTCTACCGCAGCGATGGCCTTTTCAGCCAGCGGCTTTACAGAGACAAACCACTGTTTGGAAAGGGTAGGCTCGACTACCGTCTTGCAGCGATAGCAGTGCCCCACGGCATGTTCCAGGGGTTCAACTTTTTCCAGCAGTCCTTCGGCCTCGATATCCGCCACTACCTTTTTACGGCACTCGTAGCGGTCCAGGCCCCGGTATGGGCCGGCCTCATCGTTCATGTGTCCGGTCTCATCCATGACCTTAACCGCGGGTAATTTGTGGCGCAGGCCGATTTCAAAATCGTTGGGGTCGTGGGCCGGTGTTACTTTCAAGGCCCCGGTGCCAAAGGAAGGATCAACATAAGAATCAGAGATAACCGGGATGGCCCTTTTCAAAAGGGGGAGGATAAGATTTCTTCCGATTACATTCTTATATCTTTCGTCCTCAGGGCTTACGGCTACCGCCGTATCGCCGAGCATGGTCTCCGGTCGGGTCGTGGCCACTACTACATAGCCGGTGCCGTCGGCGTAGGGATAACGGATATGATAGAGGCTCCCTTTATGGTTCTCATGTTCTACTTCGAGATCGGCCAGGGCCGTGTGGCAGCGCGGGCACCAGTTGATAATGTAATCGCCTCTATAGATAAGTCCTTCGCGATATAACCGGACGAATACCTCCCGCACCGCCCGGGACAGCCCATCGTCCATGGTAAATCGCTGCCGGCTCCAGTCACAGGCGCACCCCAGTCTTTTAAGCTGGTTGATAATCTGCCCGCCGGATTCTTCTTTCCACCGCCACACACGCTCGATGAATTTCTCCCGGCCGACGGTATGCCGGTCCAGCCCCTCGGCCGCCAGTTGCCTTTCCACCACGTTTTGTGTGGCTATGCCCGCATGGTCGGTCCCCGGCACCCAGAGAGTATTGTAGCCAGCCATCCTTTTATAACGTATTAATATGTCTTGCAGGATATTGTTAAGGGCGTGGCCCATGTGCAGGGAACCGGTGATGTTCGGGGGGGGAATGACTATGGAATAAGGTCTCTTCTCGTCCGTTATTTTCGCCACGAAGAGCCCTTCCTGTTCCCAGAAAGAGTACCACCTCTTTTCCACCTCGTGAGGTTCATAGGCTTTCGGCAATATTTTGTCCATGGTGGATAGTTCTTCAGTCATTCGCCAGGCTTCCTTCAGTATAAATCTAACGATTTTAGCTAGTTAATAACCATAGCAAATTAACACATGGCCTTTGAGAGTGTCAAGATTTTAATAGATCATCCAGGGCTTGGGGATAAAGATGCTTTCATACAGGTTGAGTGCATAACGATCGGTCATACCGGCGATGAAGTCACAGGCCATCCTTTCCCTGGGAGTATCGGGTGGATATACTTTAGCTTCTTTGTCAAAGACATTTTCCTTTTCCAATAGGTAGTAATAGAGTTCTTCCAGGATTTTTTTGGCCTTGATAAATTCCTTATGAACTATCTCAGATTCATAGACATTTTGATAAAGAAATTCCCGCAATTCCAGCATAACCTCCATTGTAGAAGGCCTGATAACCAATTTGGGGCCACCGGCCCGGATAGTGGAATCGATCAAGTCCAGCACCATAGTCCCGATGCGTTTGGAATGGCTTTTACCTAAGACCTTGACGCAGGAATCCGGTATGTCCTTGACAGAGATTACATTACCACGAATAGCATCGTCTATATCGTGACTTATATAGGCAATGATATCCGCTATACGTACAATCTGTCCTTCCATTTCCAGACTCAATTCTTCAGTATTTTCCGGTAGGATCTGCCCCCGTCCCTTGGAGTGCTTTAAAATTCCCTCTCTGACCTCATGGGTTAGGTTTAACCCGCGGCCGTTATTTTCCAATATGTCCACAACCCGTAAACTTTGTTCATAATGGGCGAATCCCCGGGGATATATGGCATTCAGCACCGCTTCCCCGGCATGGCCAAATGGAGTATGGCCGAGGTCATGTCCCAGGGCAATAGCCTCGGTTAAGTCCTCGTTCAGTCTCAGTGCCCGGGCTATGGTACGGGCTATCTGGGCAACCTCGAGGACGTGAGTTAGTCTGGTGCGATAATGGTCGCCAGTGGGGGAAAGAAAGACCTGAGTCTTGTGTTTTAAACGACGGAAGGATTTACAGTGGAGAATACGATCCCGGTCCCGTTGAAAGGCCGTCCGCACCGGACATTCTTTTTCCGGTACTTGACGCCCGCGGCTTTGGGCGCTGAGGGCGGCATACGGAGAAAGGTTTTTCCTCTCCTGTTCTTCAAGTTTCTGCCGTATAGATTCGGACAATTGCTTTTTTCTTCCTTTCTGGTATGATGCCTCTCTATAGTGGATGTCATTAGTCAATAGTCATTTGTCACTGGTAGAAGTTGATCAATCTTTCACACTTAACATGACCGATGACTAATGACCAGTGACGTCGCCTATAGCTATTCACGCTCTCCTATCATTTTTTGAACGGGGTGTCAATCTCCGCAGACACAAAGTCACCAAGGCACGAAGGGTGAATATGAATGTATTGCTGGAAAGGCGTTCACCGTTGTTCGTTCACCGTTGTTCGTTCACCGTTCACCGAAAAAGGCGTTTTCGTGCTTTTCACGGATAACGGTGGCCGAATAACGGAAAATACCTTCACCGTTTACTATGCGGAGTTTTTCACGTTTTTTGATGGGCGATGGTTGCGGAAAATACGATTACCATTGACTGTTCACCGAAAAAAGCTTTTCAGATTCTTACGGACAACGGTGAACTGATAACGGTGAACGGTTACCTGGAAAGAGT
>JASEGX010000191.1 GCA_030017815.1 Thermodesulfobacteriota bacterium
ATGACAGATAAAAGGTATTTTCAGGTGAAAACACTAAAAGAGATAGCAGAATATTGCCATGGGTCACTGGTAGGAGATGGCGATCTCGTCATCACTGGTATAGCCAGCCTTGATGAGGCCATGGACGGCCAGATCAGTTTTGTCGCCCGGAGAAAATACCTACCCAAGATGGAAACCTCCCGGGCTTCGGCCCTTATTGTACCTATGGAGGTGACCGGGGCCCCTGTACCTATTATAAGAACAGAGAACCCTTATCTGGCCTATGCCCGGGTAGCCGCCCTTTTCAGTTCCAGGCCATTTGAGGCAAGGGGCATAAGTAAGGAGGCCTGGACAGGCAAAGACTGCCGAATTAATCCCAACGTCAGCATATATCCCTTTGTTTATATTGGAGATAATGTGCGGGTTGAGTCGGGAGTTACCATTTATCCCGGAGTGTATATCGGAAACGAGGTTTCTATCGGCGAGGGGAGCACTGTCTATCCGAATGTAACCATAATGGATAGGTGTATTATCGGCGCGCGGGTCATAATACACAGTGGTGTAATAATCGGTAGCGATGGTTTTGGTTATGCCAGGGATGGGGCTAAGCATGTTAAAATACCGCAACTTGGCATTGTGCAGATTGATGACGACGTAGAGATTGGCGCCAATACCACTATTGACCGGGCTGCCCTGGGAAAGACGTGGATTAAGTGTGGTACAAAGATTGATAATCTGGTCCAGGTGGCTCACAACGTGGTGATAGGAGAAGACACGCTTCTCATTTCTCAAGTGGGTATTTCCGGCAGTGTGGAGATCGGCAACAATGTCATCCTGGCCGGCCAGGTAGGGGTGGCCGGACACATTAAAATCGGCGACCGGGTTATGGTCGGGGCAAAATCTGGCGTGCCGGGTTCCCTGCCGGAAGATTCGGCAGTCTCCGGCATCCCGGCCATTCCGCACCAGGAGTGGTTAAAAGCCAGCGTTGTTTATCGACGTTTACCCGATCTTCTCAGAGAGGTTCGTGACCTTAAGAAGAAAGTTGCCGATTTGGAAAAGAGTGCAGGGGGACATGAGAAATGAACATAGAAACAAGAAAGATAAACATTGGGGAGATACTTAAGATATTACCGCATCGGTACCCATTTTTATTGGTAGATAAGATCCTGGAGTGCAAGTTGGGAGAATCAATAAAAGGATTCAAGAATGTCACCATTAATGAACCATTTTTTCAGGGCCACTTTCCAGGTCAGCCCATCATGCCCGGGGTGCTGATTTTAGAGGCTATGGCTCAGGTAGGGGGGATACTGGCCTATCTTTCCAACGAGGAGGAAATGAAAAACAGGCTGTTTTATTTTATTGGCCTGGATAGGGTTCGCTTCCGGAAGACCGTAGTCCCCGGGGATCAGATTATCTTTGATTTAACCATGCTGAAACGAAAAATGAAGATGTACATAATGGCCGGCCGGGCCACGGTCGATGGCAAGCTGGTGGCTGAGGCCGAGCTGATGGCCGCTATGTCTGATGAAGATTAGCTGTCAAGAGTTTTATAAAAAATTAACCACAGAGCACACAGAGAAAAGTAAAGAAAAATAGAAGACAGAAAGCAGAATACAGGAGTCAAGATAAAACCTACTGAATTCTGTATCCTGACTCATAATGTATTTGGACAGGCATGATTTTTATTTCCTCTGTGCCCTCTGTGGTTAAACCTATAAATAAGGAGATCACATGAAGATTCACCCTACAGCTATTGTCGATACAAACGCTGTTTTGGCAGAGGGTGTCGAAATCGGTCCTTATGTCATAATTGGCAGTGATGTAAAGATCGGAGCCCGGACTACAGTTGGTCCCCATACTACCATAGAGGGCTGCACTACTATCGGTGAAGACTGCAAGATAGCGCAATTTGTTACCATCGGTGCGGCTCCCCAGGATCTGAAGTATAAAGGGAACCCTACCGCGGTCGAGATCGGCAACGGCAATATTATCCGTGAATATGTCACCATTCACAGGGGGACAGAAAACGGTGGAAGAGTTACCCGGCTTGGCGATTATAACTTTTTGATGGCTTACACACATATAGCCCATGACTGTAAGATCGGAAGCCATGTTATTTTCGCTAACTGTGCCACCTTGGGAGGGCACGTGCAAGTCCAGGATCATACCATCCTGGGCGGCCTGGTGGCTGTCCACCAATTTTCCCGTATTGGAGGCTATGCCTTTGTGGGTGGTTTATCCGGTATCATTAAAGACATCCCGCCTTACGTTATAGCTTCAGGGGAGCGGGCTAAGCTCTTTGGTATAAATATTATCGGCTTAAAGAGGCATAATTTCTCGCCTGAGGCCATAGAAGCCCTGAAGGCGGCTTATAAATTAATAGTCCGTTCGCCGCTCACTCTCAAGGAGGCCGTTGAAACCGCAGAAAGAGAGGTTTTGCAAGTGCCCGAGGTTCAACACTTTATCGATTTTATTAAGAACTCTAAGAGGGGCATTCCAAGAAAATGATCAGGAAAATCGGGATCATCTCGGGCAGCGGCAGGTTCCCGCTCATTTTTTCCGAGGCGGCGCGCCGGGAAGGTTTTGAGGTCATAGCTATTGCGCACAAAGGAGAGACCAGGCCGGAACTGGCTGAGACTGTAGATAAGATTTTCTGGTTAAAGTTGGGCCAGTTGGGGAAGATAATCGATATCTTCAAGCAAGAAGGGGTGCGCGATGTGGTCATGGCCGGGGGTATAGATAAAAAGAATATCTATAGAAAGGTCTGGCCGGATCTGAAGGCCATTTCTGTATGGTCGAGGTTAAAGAACCGGCTGGATGACGGCATCTTGCGGGCATTGGCCGGTGTCCTGGAGGAAGAGGGCATAATGGTCCGCGAATCAACCCTGTTTCTCCGGTCTCTTCTGGCGCCGAAGGGTGTTTTGACGCGGCGTAAGCCTACGGCAGAGGAGATGAAAGACGTGGAATTCGGGTGGAAAGTGGCCAAGGAGATCGGTGGGCTTGATATCGGGCAATGCATCGTGGTTAAAGACCTGGTGGTTCTGGCCGTGGAGGCCATCGAAGGGACGGATGAGACTATCCGGCGGGGTGGGCAACTGGCTAATAAAGGGGCGGTTGTGGTAAAAGTCCTTAAGCCCAGACAGGATCCTCGTTTTGATTTACCGGCGGTTGGTCTTCAGACCATCCGCACGATGCAGGAGGTGAAGGCCTCCTGTCTGGCCGTCGAATCGGACAAGGTATTGATTTTTGAAAAAGAGGAGATGCTGCGAGAGGCCGATCGCAGTAAGATCGCCGTTGTCGCCCTGTAAACTTATTGTAAATTATTCACCGCAGAGATAAATAAAGAAAAAAACTCTGCGTGCTCCGCGTTCTCTGCGGTGAAAGGTTTAATGGCTTTTTTGTGTGGAGAGAATAATGCAGAAGGTTAAAGTCGGGGTTATAGGTGTAGGATATTTAGGCCAATACCATGCCGAAAAATACGCATCTATGGAAGAGGCCGATCTGGTTGGGATAGTCGATATCGACAAAAAACGGGCACATGAAATTGCAGAAAAATACGGCGCTAAAACCTATACTGACTACAAGGATCTCATCGGAAAGGTTGAAGCGGTAAGTGTGGTCGTCCCCACCACCCTGCACTACCCGGTTGCCGGCCATTTCCTCAGACAGGGGATAGACGTTTTACTTGAAAAGCCCATGACCTGCACCCTGGCCGAAGCAAGCCGGTTGATTAAACTGGCTAAGGCGAGAAATCTTATCTTGCAGGTCGGTCATCTGGAACGCTTTAACCCGGCGGTAGTGGCCTTAAAAGACCATCTTGAGAATCCGCTTTTTATCGAGTCTCACCGACTTTCAACTTTTAAGGGCCGGGGAATCGATGTGGACGTGGTCCTGGACCTCATGATACATGATATTGATATTATCCTGAATATCGTCAAATCAAAGCTTAAGGACATTCATGCAGTCGGGGTGCCGGTTATCACGCCTAATACAGATATAGCCAATGTGCGTCTGGAATTTGAAAACGGTTGCACGGCCAATGTCACGGTAAGCCGCATCTCTAATAAAAATATGCGGAAGATCAGAATATTCCAGCCTAACGCCTACCTGTCCGTCGATTATGCACGCAGGGAGATCATGGTTATTAAGAAAACCACCCAAAACGGTATGTATGGTTTCCCGGGCATTGAGGAACAGGTCGCTTCTTTCCCTGAGAGTGACTCCCTGGCAGAAGAACTCAGGGCCTTTGTCTTTTCTGTCCGAACCAGGAAGCCGCCGGTTGTTTCAGGCGAGGATGGCCAAAGGGCCCTCCAAGTGGCCTTAAAGATTATGAAACAAATAAATCGGACTATAGAAAGCCTTGGTCGCTCACTAAATATGTTGGTCTCGTAAAAAGTCAAATTTGGGACGACACAGTAAAAAGCTCCAGTTGCAAGGCGCGCAAATCCTGAGGAATGAGGCGTACT
>JASEGX010000192.1 GCA_030017815.1 Thermodesulfobacteriota bacterium
CCCCTCCCCTTAATCCCCTCCCGCCGAGGGAGGGGAGATTTTACTTTTTGCGAAATCTCAAATTTGACGATCAAAATGGTATATCGTCATCCGGGCCGGCGGGGCCGAGTTCAGGTCCGATATCTGTCGTTAGATCCGCCGAAGGCGTGGTTGTCGTTCCCTCGCCTGATCCGGGCTGACGCCCGGCCGGGCCAAGCATCTGCATATTGCCGGCTATAACCTCAGTAGCCCATCTCTTGTTACCGTCTTTGTCATCCCAGGAACGTGTCTGCAAGCGGCCTTCAATATATATCTGTTTCCCTTTAGCCAGATATTCCCCACATATCTCCGCCAGCCTCCCGTAAGCTACAATTCTGTGCCATTCGGTGCGTTGTTCCCGTTGACCTTCTTTATTAGTGCGATTTTCTGTGGTGGCCAGGCGGAAGTTAGTCACTGCCAAACCTCCCGGCGTATAACGCACTTCGGGATCGGCTCCAAGATTACCTACCAGGATAACTTTGTTGACACCTGCCATTTTGTCCTCCTTTTATCCCGCCTATGGCGGGATGGTTCATGGTTCATGGTTCATGGTTCATGGCTAAGACCTGAGGACTAAGAGCTATGAGCTATGAGCTATGAGCTATGAGCTATCAGCCATGAGCTAATGTATGGTTTTTCCAAAGCGCTTCCAGCGAACACCGAAGTTTTCACTATCCCACGACCAGTAAACGATAAACGCCTTTCCCTTGACATCCTTCAGGTTAACCGGTCCCCAAAACCTGCTGTCGTAACTCTGATCCCGATTATCTCCCATAACGAAGATAGAGTTTTTGGGGACGGTATAAGGGCCAAAATTATCGCGTGGTCCGCCTATGGCGGAGGACAGCACCTCGCCGTCGGTGTGCAGAGTGTAGTTATCGGGCATGGGCTGTCCATTCACATAGACCTTTTTGTTTACAATCTGGACGCGATCGCCTTCTATCCCGACGACCCGCTTTATAAAGTCCTTGTCGCGATCCACCGGGTAGATAAAGACCACCACCTCGCCTCGCTCCGGCTTTTCAATCGGGATAAGAGTGCTGCCGGTGAATGGGTTCTTTATACCATAAATAAACTTGTTCACCAATATATGGTCTCCTATAAGTAGATTGGGTTTCATAGAGCCGGAAGGTATCTTGAACGCCTGTACTACAAACGTCCGGATTAACATGGCCAGGACAAAGGCAATAACAATAGCCTCAATGTATTCCCAGGTCGTGGCCTTCCAATCTTTTTTAGTGTCGCTTTTTACCGTCTGCAAAAGAATCCTCCTTGTAAGCTATAAGCGTTTAGTGGGTAGCGTATAGCGATTAGAGGGCAACAAATAGGGAACAGTGCGAAAACTCTTGAATTTTTCTAAACGCTAAACCCTAACCCCAAACGCTTTATTTTACACCTTCAACACAGACAGAAATGCCTCCTGCGGAATTTCCACCTGGCCAACCTGCTTCATCCTCTTTTTACCTTCTTTTTGTTTTTCGAGCAACTTTCTCTTTCGGGTTATGTCGCCGCCATAGCACTTGGCTGTGACATTTTTGCGCAGAGGCACGACGTGTTCGCGGGCAATGACCTGGCTGCCTATAGCGGCCTGGATGATGACCTCAAACATCTGGCGCGGAATAACCTCTTTCAGCTTCTCGGCTAACTGCCGGCCACGGTAGTAGGCCCGGTCCTTATGGGTAATGGTAGAAAGGGCATCCACCGGAAGCTTATTAATAAGGATATCCAGCTTGACCAGCGGTGACGGCCTGAAATCCAAAAATGTGTAATCGAGGGAGGCATAGCCGCTGGTTACGGACTTCAGCCGATCGTAAAAGTCCAGCACCATTTCACTAAAGGGGATTTCATAAGAAAGCAGGACCCGGGTTTCAGTGATAAACTTGAGATCCTTTTGAATCCCTCTTTTGCCTTCACAAAGCGTAATCACCCCTCCCACGTATTCAGCCGGGGTATAGATATCCGCCCGTATAAAAGGCTCCTCAATGGTCTCGATATTCTGTGCCGGCGGTAACTTGCTGGGATTGTCCACCATCTTTACCTGCCCTTTTTTATCTGTGACGCGATAAACCACAGAGGGAGCGGTACTGATCAGGGAAAGGCCGTACTCGCGTTCCAGCCTTTCCTGCACAATCTCCATATGTAAAAGACCGAGAAACCCACATCGAAAACCAAAACCCAGTGCCAATGAGGTCTCCGGCTCATAACTAAAAGAAGAGTCGTTTAGCCAGAGCTTTTCCATGGCCTCCCGGAGCGTGTCATATTGACCGAAATCCGTTGGAAAAAGCCCGCAAAAGACCATGGGTTTGACTACCTTGAATCCCGGCAGGGAGCTGGATGTCGGCCGCTGGGCCCCAGTGATGGTATCACCGATCTTGGTATCACGCACCCCTTTGATGCCGGCCATCATGAATCCTACTTCGCCGGCCTTGAGCTCCGAAACCTCTCCGGCGAAAGGCATGAAATTACCAACCTTAGCTACCTCATAGACCCGTTCGGTGGCCATCATCTTTATTATATCGCCTTTTTTAACTGTACCCTCGTACACTCGTACGAGAACGACGGCGCCTTGATAGGAATCAAACCAGGAATCAAAAATGAGGGCCTTAAGAGGGGCCGAGGGATTACCCTCAGGCGGCGGGATGCGTTTTACAATGGCCTCCAGTATCTCGACGGTGCCTATGCCCTCTTTGGCGCTGGCCAGGATAGCGTCCTGACAGTCGAGGCCGATTATATTTTCTATTTCCTGTTTAACCCTTTCCGGTTCGGCGCTGGGCAGGTCAATCTTATTTAAGACCGGGATAATTTCCAGATTATTATCCAGCGCCAGATAAACATTGGCCAGGGTCTGGGCTTCCACTCCCTGGCTGGCATCAACGACCAATAAGGCCCCCTCACAGGCGGAGAGGCTACGGGATACTTCATAAGTAAAGTCCACATGGCCTGGTGTATCTATCAGGTTCAGCATGTAGGTTTTCCCGTCTTTGGCCTGATAATTCAGACGCACTGTCTGGGCCTTGATAGTTATGCCCCTTTCCCTTTCCAGATCCATCTTATCCAGGAACTGAGAAACCATTTCCCGGGCGGAGACTGCGCCCGTATATTCCAGCAGCCTGTCTGCCAGGGTGGATTTGCCGTGGTCGATGTGGGCGATGATGCAGAAGTTGCGGATATTATTCATGTTCACCGACTGAAACCTTTTTATGAAAAATGGTGGCGGCCGCACCGATAATCCCGGCGGCGTCTTTCAGTGCCCAGGGGAGAACGGGCACCTCCGGCTTTGTTCCAGGCATAACCCGCCGGGCATACTCCGTGCGCAAAGGCCCTATAAAAAAATCCCAGGCCCCGGAAACGCCCCCGCCAATAATGATGGCATCGAGGCAGAGTAAATTCATTACACTGGCTAGGGCTACACCAAGGGCCTTACCTAACTCGGCAAAAAGCCCTAAGGCCCACGGATCTCCCTGCCCGGCCAGATCTGCAATGAGACGGGCAGAAAGTGCGTCCGGATCAGAAGTTATCCTTTGCGCTAACAAACCCTCTTTCCCTTCTCTAAGACCCTCACGTGCCATGCGGATGAGGCCGGTAGCCGAGGCCACGGTCTCCAGACAGCCATAATTACCGCAGTTACACCGGGCTCCATGCCGGTCGATGGTCACATGCCCTATCTCTCCGGCCGTACCACATCCGTGCCAGATTTCATTCCGGAGTATTAGCCCTCCACCCACGCCGGTGCCCAGTGTTATACACAAAAAATTTTCGTATCCACGGCCGGCGCCCCGCCACTTTTCCCCAAAGGCGATAAGATCGGCATCGTTATCTACCAAAACAGGCCGCCCAAGCCGGGCCTCCATTATCTCCGCCAGCGGGATGTGGTCCCAGCCCGGCAAATTAGGTGAGAAGCGGACTACACCTTTTATATGATCTACAGCGCCGGCTATACCTACTCCGATACCTGCAACCGTCTCCGGCACTTCCTGCATTACCCCGGAGACGGCTGACACTACCCGATCAATAAGTTTATGCGGCCCCAGGTGACTTTCAGATGAAAATTTTTTTATAATGCCATATTGTCCGGTTTCATCGACTACAGCCAGACGAAAATGGGTCCCGCCAATATCCACGCCTACGGCATAGGGCATAATCATATCTCCTAATCCGGATAAACGGTTTTGTCAAAAAATAACCACTCTTAAAACCCAATTTTCCTCTTCGGCTTCTCCGGCGGAGCCATCAGTTGCTTGATGGCCTCAAATACCACCTGAAATTGCTCGTCATATTTCTTTTCCATTTCTTCTACTTTACGTAGTAGATCTTTATGCGAAGATATCATCTGACGGAGCCGCATAAATGCCCGCATGATTATTACTCCGGCAATTGAGCATGTCAATTTTATGCGGCATAAACAACCTTTG
>JASEGX010000193.1 GCA_030017815.1 Thermodesulfobacteriota bacterium
TTTTAAAGAAGATAAAGGCCGCCCTCGAACCTTCCACGCACACTACCCGTCCGTCTCCGGGGGAGAAGATGCCCATTACCCCTTCTCAGAGGGAGGGTGGGGATGGGGAAGTTAAGGTCTTGATCGTTGAGGATCAGCCTGACAACCTCTTTTTGTTTAAGGAGGCCATTCGGCCAGGAGGTTATGCTATCTATACGGCCACAAATGGGCAAGAGGCCGTAGAGGTGGCCCAACGTGAGAAGCCGGATATTATCTTGATGGATATACAGATGCCGGTCATGGACGGCTATGAGACCGCCCGCCGCATCCGGGCCATTCCGGAGATGGCTGCCGTGCCCATCATTGCCTTGACGGCCAGGGCCATGAAGGGGGAGAAGGAAAAGGCCATCGAAGAAGGATGTAGTGATTATTTAGCTAAACCTGTTTCACCGGCCGCGGTTCTTAAAAAGGTGGAAGAATGGCTGGGAAAGAGAATCGGTTGATTGGTTGAGTGGTTGAGTGATCGAGTGATTTTTCACTACTCAACTACTCAACTACTAAAAAACGGAGAATCCAATGCATAGTATACTGCTGGCTGAAGATAATCCCGACGTCCGCTTTATGATAAGCGAGGTATTACACACCCATATCGATGATTGTGTAGTGGTCACCGCTAAGGACGGCCTGGAAACCGTGCGTCTGGCCAAAAAACAATATCCGGATGTAGTCTTACTTGATATTCAGATGCCGGTTATGGATGGGTTCGAGGTCTGCCGGATACTCAAGGACGATCCTGAGATGAGGCATATCCCCATCGTGTTCCTCACTGCCACCTATGACGACTTAAAGTCCAAGATAAAGGGCATGGAACTGGGGGCCGACGATTACATAACACAACCGGTGGATAATCTTGAACTGGTGACCCGGGTCAAGGTTATGTTACGTATAAAGTCGCTTTATGACGAACTACGCCGGGCCGGCCAGAAGCTGCAAAGGGCAAAGCAACAAAAATTTGCCTTTCTCTCCCATATTTCCCACGAGCTGCGCAGCCCCCTTAACGGCGTGCTCGGCTTTGCCGAATTGCTGGCCAATGAATATTACGGCCCCCTGAACAGCAACCAGCACGGATTTCTCTCCATGATCGACAAGGGCGGAAGACAACTTTTGACGTTGGTTGATGATATCTCACTTCTGGCCAGGCTGAAGACAGGGGGCGTAACGCTCCACCCGGAAACCCTCTCTCTAACCCGCTTGATCGATACCGTTTGGATAGATCTGCAAAATATGGCCGACAATAAGCGTATCTCCTTCCGGCGGGAAGTGCCACCGGAATTAGACCGTATCACCGCAGATAAAAAGGGCCTCGAAACCATTCTACGAAACCTTTTTGACAATGCTATAACATATAACCAGGTTGGCGGTCAGATCAACCTCAATTGCCGGTTGCAACAAGACCAAAGTGTGGCCATAACCATTACCGACACCGGCCAGGGCATAAAGCCGGAAGACAAAGATAAGATATTTACTCCGTTCCCCAAGATAGCCAGGAAAGAAGGCGGGGAACAGGGATCAGGTCTCGGTCTTGCCATATGTAAAAAATTTGTTGAGTTGATGGGGGGTTCCATAGAGTTTGAAAGTGCACCAGGAGCAGGTTCAACCTTTACCGTTTACCTACCTTTTGCAGAAACTATCAGCCATCAGCCATCAGCCGTCAGCTTGACATCGCCCGTTTTAAAAACTATATTAGCTTTCAGCTTAATGTATTGTTTGCCTTAAATTTTTGCTGACCGCTGACAGCTTCTTTTATTTAATAGACGACAGATGACCAAAGACTATTATAAAATCCTGGGAGTTCCTAAAGACGCCTCCGCTGAGGAGATCAAAAAGGCCTACCGGAAATTGGCATTAAAATATCACCCTGACCGTAATAAAGGGGATAAGGCCGCCGAGGAGAAGTTTAAAGAGCTTAGCGAGGCCTACGCCGTCTTGAGTGATCCGGGGAAAAGAAGACAATACGACACCGTTGGATCGACAGAGTTCCATCAGCGGTTTTCGCAGGAAGACATTTTTCGCGGTTTTGATTTTTCCAGCATCTTTAAGGAGTTCGGGGGCAGCTTTGGTGACATCCTGGGACAGGCCTTCTCGCAAGGCAAAAAGGGAAGTTCCCGTCAATTCTACTATAACTTTGGCGGACCGCAATCCGGCCGCGACTTCCAGTTTCATCAGGATGTAAGGCAGAAGGGTGAAGATATTGTCTTAGAACTACCGGTCAGCCTGGTAGAAGCGTTTAATGGAGCGGAAAAGGTCGTCTCTTTCCAGCGCGGCGAGCACACGGAAAGGGTCTCTGTCAGGATACCGGCAGGGATAGAAGACGGGAAAAAGTTGCGCATTCCGGGTAAAGGCGGACCCGGATTACACGGAGGACCGCCGGGCAATCTTTACTTAAAGATTAAGGTGCTGGAACATCCGCAATTCAAGCGTGAAGGGTTCAATCTGGTGCTGGACAGGGAAATACCCTTTAGCAGCGTTGTCCTCGGTTCACAGGTGGATGTCCCGACCCTGGATGGCAAAAATTTAAGCGTACGTGTGCCGGACGGCACCCAGAGCAACACAAGGCTGCGCCTTAAGGGGTTCGGGCTTCCGCTCCCGGATGGTTCGGGCCGGGGAGATTTGTACGTACGTATTACGGTAAAGATCCCGGGCAAGCTGAACAACAAACAAAAACATCTGCTCGAAGAGCTTGCCGCCGCAGGATTATAAGGAGGTCATCTGAAGTCAGGCCGGTTTCTTTTCTCTCTAGTCTTCCTGTCTTTTCTCCTTTATATTCAGTCTGCGTTTGCCGTCACTTATCCCCGGCATAAAGGCCCGGTCAACGACTTCGCCCGGGTCTTATCACCAGTCCATGCCGATCAGATCAACCACCTGGCCCGGGAGCTATGGCAGAAAACCGGGACTAGTTTGGTAGTGGTTACCCTGCCTGATCTTGGCGAATCCGACATAGAAACTTATGCCACCGGCCTTTACGAGAACTGGGGCATAGGGAAAAAAGGAGAAGACAGGGGCGTTCTCATCCTCCTGGCTCAAAAGGAACGGCGTGTACGTATAGAAACCGGCTATGGCGCTGAGGGAATCCTGCCCGACGGCCTGGTTGGCCAGATACTCGATGATTATGTAATCCCCTGGTTTAAGAGAGGCGATTTCAGTCAGGGACTTCTAAACGGCAGTCTGGCCATAGCGCAAATTGTGGCCCGGGACGCAGGAGTCCGGCTTACAGGAAAGATGGAGTTAAAGAAAGCACGCCGCAGTTCGCCTTCCTGGGCATTAGCTATCCTGCCTCTGTTTTTATTTTTCTTTTTAGTCCTGGGAAGGAGGCGCTCCCGCATGGGCGGATTACCTATTATCTTTTTCCCGCCTATGGGCCATGGTGGCGGATTCGGAAACGACGACTTCGGTGGTTTTGGCGGGGGATTCGGGGGCTTTGGCGGGGGGATGAGCGGCGGCGGCGCCAGCCGGGGATTTTAAGGATGTGGTTGGACTATGAAATTAACCAGATTGGTTGAAGATTACAGGGCTATTTACGGCGCAGAGTTGCTTTCAATCACCATGGTAACCTGGCCGGAGACCACCATCCTGGTTGTTCTTACCGACCGGGGAGTAGGCCAGCTAGCCAGGGCATTTGACATTGTCCGCAAGTGGCATAAAAAGGGATTGCCTACGCCGCTATTTCTCAGCAAATCATATATAGGCTCTTCCTTGGACACCTTCCCTCTGGAGTTTATGGCATTTCAAAAGAACTATCACGTCGAATATGGCGAGGACGTCCTTCAACCCCTCACCTTTGCCAAAAGTAATGTGCGCCTGCAATGCGAAAGGGAAATAAAGGGGAAACTCCTTCTCCTCCGCAGGAAATACCTGGAGACGCGGGGGAAGGGTAAGGACATCCGGCAGCTTATAGCCATTTCCCTGCCTAGCTTTATTATGGTGTTTTATGGGTTGCTTTATGTCCTCGACCGGGAAGTTCCGTTCGCCGAAGATAAGATAATTTCACAATTGACAGATGCCCTGAAATTGGATGGGGAACTTTTCCTGGCCTTGCTCCGGGTGAAAGAGGGGGAGAAAAAACCTTCTGAGGATGAGTTATCGCATCTATTAGAAGGATACTTGGACGCGGTTAACCGGCTGGCGCAGATGGTTGACAAACTATCCTAACCAGGACCGCCGAAAGCAGAGAACCAAAAAAGTAATTGCACAATTTCAAATGACAAAGTTCAAAGTTCAAATGAAATCCAAATGACTAAATGTCAAAGTTGGGCTTTCAGCCTTCAGCTTTGAGTTTTGGGCTTTGGCATTCATTTGAACTTCGCCAGTTCAATAATGAAGTGCAACACTTGGGAAAGCAGAAAGGAAGATGCT
>JASEGX010000194.1 GCA_030017815.1 Thermodesulfobacteriota bacterium
CTCTCATCTTTAATACAGCACGAAAGGCTTGCTCCTTTCTTCATGACACACGAGCATTGCGGAAAAGAGGGGGCGCAACGCCGGCTGGGTCGAGGACGCCGTTCACAAAAGCGTCTCTATTACCGAGACAGATGCGCTCAAATTAAAGGTCATTGATCATATTGCCCGGGATATGGACGATCTTCTTGTCCAGTTGCATGGCCGTGAAGTCCAGACCACTACCGGCATAGTAAAATTTAATACCAGCCGGGCCAGGGTCATTACCTTCAGCGAAGGCATCAGTGAAAAGATTCTCCGCCTTATAGGTGACCCCAATATTGCTTACATCTTGATGATGATCGGTCTGGCCGGTCTGTACTTTGAATTGGCTCAGCCTGGAGCCATCTTCCCTGGAGTTATAGGATCTATATGCCTTATACTGGCCTTTTTCGCCTTCCAGACCCTCCCGGTTAACTACGCTGGTTTTTTGCTTATACTCCTTTCGGCCGTACTATTCCTCCTGGAGATAAAGGTCGTCAGCTATGGCCTGCTCGGTCTAGGAGGGGTCATCGCCCTTGTACTGGGTTCAATGATGTTGTTTCAAGGTGGTGAGCCGGCTATACGCCCGGATGTGAAGGTGTTGGTTCCGACCATTGCCGCTGTTTCTGTTTTTTTTATTACCGTGACCTTTCTTGCTATACGGGCAGTTAGCGCAAAACCCAAAACCGGAACGCCTGCCTTAATCGGTGAGATAGGCGTTATTAAAGAATGGTCTAACGGCAGGGGTAAGGTATTTGTTCACGGCGAGTACTGGAATGCCATAGCGGAGGAAAAGTTAGAAGTGGGCGCTGAAGTAGAAGTGGTCTCTGTTGACCGTTTTTTACTTAAGGTTCAAAAGAAAAAAATGTCTTAGGAGTATCTTATGTCTATTCCATTTTTGGTGATAATCTTTCTTGCGGTATTATTCTTTGCCAGCGCCCTGCGTATTCTCAACGAATACGAACGGGGCGTAGTCTTTCGTCTGGGCCGGGCTATCGGGGCCAAGGGGCCGGGGCTTATCATCTTTATTCCGGGTATTGATAAGATGCGAAAGGTGGATTTGCGCACCATTACCTTAGATGTCCCCCCGCAGGACATCATAACCCGCGACAATGTCTCTGTTAAGGTCTCGGCTGTGGTCTTTTTCCGGGTTATGGACGCTATGAAGGCGGTGATCGATGTGGAGAATTACCTTTTTGCTACATCCCAGCTCGCCCAGACTACACTAAGGAGTGTCTGTGGCCAGGCCGAGATGGATGATCTTCTGGCAGAGCGGGAAAAGATCAATTCAAAGATCCAGGGGATACTGGATATGCACACCGAACCTTGGGGGGTCAAGGTAAGCGCGGTAGAGGTAAAACAGATAGACCTGCCTGTGGAGATGCAGCGGGCCATGGCCAAACAGGCTGAGGCGGAGAGAGAAAGACGGGCGAAGGTTATAAACGCTGAAGGTGAATTTCAGGCGGCAACCAAGTTAGCCGAGGCCGCTGGCATCATTGAAAAATATCCTATGGCCTTACAACTACGGTATCTTCAGACGCTGCGTGAGGTGGCTGTAGAAAATAACTCGACAACACTCTTTCCTATTCCCATAGACCTATTCAAGCCCTTTTTATCGGCTATGGAGAGTAAAAAGTAGAAAGCTGACTAATCGCTTTCTCCCTTAGACATAAGAGTACGCAGAACATCCTCCTTCCCGATAATACCGACCAGTTTACCTCTATCTGCGACCGGTAACGTATGGATATTCTTTTTTACCATGAGGGTAGCAATTTCCTCCAGGCTGATTTCCGGACCAACCGTTATAGGATCACAGGTCATAGCTTCTTCCACAGTAACCGCAGCAATTTTCCGTACCTCCTTCTCAAGATTCTTGTGTGAAGTTAAAGGGATAAACGAGTCCAAAATGGTAAAGAAAGAAGGCAGAGGGACTTTTTCTTGCTGGGTGATGAGATCGCTCTGACAAATAATCCCTTTCAGGCGACTCTGGCTATCCACAACCGGTAGGCCGTTGACACGGTTTTCCAGTAATAATCTGGCAGCCTCGGTTATCTTGGTCTCCGGGGTGACCGTTATTACCTTTATGGTCATAATGTCTTTTGCTCGCAGCATATTTTGCTCCTCTCTAGCGCTTGGCAAGATTCATCCATCTATAATATTTACCCCATTTGTGTTCATTCATGAGAAAATAATAGGCTCATGGACTCCTGTAAGGTTACCAGCGCCTTACCCTGGAACTGATTATACTTGATCCTGAGGGACCAAAAATCCGAAGGTGTTGCCCAGTTTGCGTACCAGATCCAGAAAATGGCGCGGCAAGGGGACTTCCCGGTCCACGAGCAAGATATGGAGTTCCTGGGCGCGGGCAAGAATGCGTGAGTTGTCGATACCCTCCTGGTTGTCGCAGAGAAACTGAACGCGGAGGGCATCGGTCAGCGGAATACGCATTCCATCGAATTCAACGGCGATATGGTCCATTTCCTCTGCGATGCAGGCCCTGTTTTCCTTCACAAAGGTCGCAAAAGGTTCTCCCGGATTAGGCGTGCCAAAGAGATCATTGATAATGGCCCCGGACAGTTTATTGATATATGATGTCTCGCGTTCAGGGTACTTCTGAGAGAGATAGGCCTTCAATTTCTTGAAAAAAATCATTTTGATGACTTCAACCCCTTCCCTCATGATGGGGATCAATTTACTCTCAAACCGCACGATGGCCTCCGATTCATGTCTACAAGAATCAACATTGATGAATTCGTAAAAAGTAAAATTTTACCGCAGAGGCCGCCGAGAACGCTGAGATAACATATTGAATAGTCATTCGACCCGGCTCATGACCGTGAGCCAGCCGAACGGTTTACAGCTTTTCTCTGCGGACTCTGCGTGCTCAGCGGTGAAAAGGCTTTTTTACGAAGCCTTCAATACTGCTTTCCGTTACTTTTGTTTTTCTTTTTCTTGTTCGTATCTGATTAACCCCGCTAAAGCAGACATCTCTTCGGCCAAGAGGTCTATCAAATCATCCAGGGTCACAATACCGGCCAGTTTGCCTTGCTGATCTATTACCGGAAGACGCCGAATGCCCCTGCCGCGCATAATCCGGATACCATCTCCCACACTTGCCGATTCCCTTACGGTGAGCAGTCGGGCGCTCATAACATCTTTGACCAAACTCTGGTGCGGGTCATTCCCCTCGGCCACCACCCTGATGGTTATGTCCCGGTCAGTCAGGATACCTATCGGGTGACTGTTTTCGGTAATTATTACGGTACGTACTGAATAATCCCGCATGAGCTGTGCTGCTTTATGAATGGAGTCTGTGGCCCTGGCGATGACCACTTCACGGATGCAAATCTCACCGATGGACATGGCATCTCCCAATGAACGTTTTTTAAAAGGTCATGGTAAGTCCTCTGAAGGCGGACGCTTCATTTATATCCCACCGGCATAATCAAGATGGGATCGTAACCCTTGCTGATACCCAGCACCTGCCGAACCACGTCGTTGTGAAAGGCCCCCACAATGCCGGCTCCCAGCCCCAGAGCCCCGGCCTGGAGAAAGACGTTCTGCCCGGCATGCCCGGCCTCGATGTAGGTATAAGGAATGCCTCTTTCTCCATACTTCCGGGTGCACCGTTCATATTCTCCGGTTATTATGAAGATAACAGGGGCCTCGGCCATCCAACTCTGGTAAAGTGAGGCCCTGGCGATATCGTCCCGAACCTCTCCGGCCTTCACCTGGGTCAGCCTATGCGCCTTCGGGATGTACTGATAAACTCCGGCCTCCAATCCTTCTACCCCATTTTTCCCGATGGCCACCCAGATGTCCAGGGGGTAGAGGGCGCCTGCAGACGGTACGGATTTATAAAGGTCGTTTGCGGTAACGCCGTAGGCGGCCCAGAGGATTTGGGATAGCTGCTCCAAATTCAAGGCCTTGGCCTTGAAATGGCGGATGGTCCGCCGGGCCTTGATGGCCTCTTCCACGGACTTTTTACCGGTAAGGGATGGCTTGGGAAGTGGGACGTCCGTATGGGTTTGGGCCAAAGCGAAGAGGGGCAGGAAAATTAGAGAGGTTATAAAAAGGATGCTCAGGGTATTCATGACATTACTTTATTAATAGTATCGGGATTCCTTATCTCCATACAGTAATAATTATACAGGGATACAACAAAAAATCCAACCTGATAATTACAATAACCAACCCTGTAACTCTGGAGCGTCCTCTCGAGAAAGGCAAGTCGCCTGAGGGGATAACCAAAAGAGACCCGGAATTAAAGCACAAAGGTAATAATCGGAAGTTTCGTAGCAGAACTTATTTCAGCCGGAATGATTGATCAAGATATAGGCATGTTAGAATAGACGCTTA
>JASEGX010000012.1 GCA_030017815.1 Thermodesulfobacteriota bacterium
TCTATCACCCTGATTTACCAGGGGCAACGGGGTTTTTAATTTTTTGATGGCGGATTAAGGGTTAGGAAAGGAAGAGGCGGGACAGAAGTTATAGCCTACTCTATCCCGCCGCCGTGAGGAGAGTCATATTCTTGATTTCTTAAAGGGCCAGTTCGCTATTATCCAGGACTTTATCAATGTCCAGCAATATCTTAACCTGTCCTTTGACCTTGGCCATGCCCAGAATATAGTTCGTGTCCATCTCAGTCCCAAAGTTGGGTGTGTTTTCTATCTCTTCCCGATTGATGTTTAAAACCTCGGAGACTGCATCTACCACTATCCCGACCAGTGCGGGGCGGCCTTTGACCTGAACATCCACCACAATAATGCAGGTCCGTTCTGTATAAGGGATAGATTCCATACCAAATTTTAAACGCAGTTCCACTACAGGTATCACCTTGCCCCGCAGATTAATTACACCTTTAACATAAGACGGTACATTGGGTACGGAAGTTATATCCATCATGCCGATAATTTCTTTCACTTTTAAAATTTCCAGGCCATATTCTTCCTTACCTAACACAAAAGTTAAATATTTCCCTTCCCTTGCCGCTAATTCCTGAAAGCTGGCCTCGACTTGTGTTACTGCTTCTCCCATGGCGATTACTCCTTTTTGCTTAGGTTTTCTCCTGAAAATTAACGTGGTAAAAATTACTTACATATTATTAACGGCATGTTTTATAAAAACATTAACGATTATTTACTGATAATTAGAAGGCCTAGAACATTTTTCTGGATTCCTTTTTTAGGCTTTTATGCTATAAGGTGACAAAGAAACACCACATCAAACCACAGAGTACACCGAGGAAAGACGATTTAACCCGTTTAAACAGTTTAAACAGTTTGAACGGGTTAAGCTGCTTGAACTGTTGTTAGTGGTTAGCTTTTGACAATGCTCACGTAAGCGTGGGGGTAATCTATGGATAGAGAACTTATTATAGCAAAACACATAAAAGAATTTCAGTCTGGCCAGCCGGTTGATCCCATAAAATTACTTGGGCCACTGGATAAGGCAGGGGATGAGATAAAAGATTCCTTAATTACTGCAGTAAAAAAGATTACGACCATTAAACATGATCTTGGGATTACTGCGGCGAAGACGTTATCTGCAGCTTATGTAGGGTTGACCCCGGAAAAAATAGACCTCTATGCGCAGGTTATTACTCGTTTTGCAGGCAAAAGTTATCGCTTAGCAGCCACAGTCGCGCAGTATCTTCCTGCTTATCTGAATAAATTAACCCCGGAAATGATCTCTGAATATGAAAATATTATTGAACAAACCTGTGCACAAAATTGCCAGGTAGCCGTTACCTTTGCCAGGAATTTGCTTGAATGGATAGACAAGGTAAATAAACCGGCCAGGGCCAATTACTTAAAAATAATTAGTAATATCAGTATGTTAAGCTATAGGGTAGGTCTTACTGCGGCCGAGAGTTTGCCATCATTTGTGTCTGGTATCAGTAATGATACGATGGAGACCTATGTAGCCGTAGTGAGCCGGGGCGCAGAAAATGATTATAAGGTCGGCATGATAATGGCAGAGAAGTTGCTCCCGCTGCTTAAGGATATGGATGAGGCTATTATCAAAAAATACGGGGAAGTCGCCGGCAACATAGCGGCCAGAGACAGGGAATCCGGCGTTATTATAGCCGATAAACTCTTGCATTATCTGACGGATATCCCTGCCTCCCTGAGGCGTCGTTACCTGGATACAGTGGGGATGATCGCGGTGCGAAATGGCCGGGTAGGGGTATTTTGCGCAGATAAGATTTTACAATTATTAGAAAAAGTTGATGAGAAGGCGCTTTTCCTCTACGCTAACATTGTAATACTGTGTGCAGAACAGGATGAGAAGGTCGGTATGGCGGCCGGGGAGAGAATTCCATATTTACTCAGGGACGTAGAATCCAGGTTCCATGTAAATTATCTGGAGGTAGTGCACCGCCTGGCCGAACTCCATGGGCGTGTCGCCCTTAGTGCGGCCAAGATATTCTCCGAGCTTATAGACAAAGAAAATGGAGCCTTAATCGGCCAGTATGAAAGGATATTGGCTCATCTGGCCGGCGGCGATCATAAAATCGCCATGATGGCCGCTGAAAAGATAGCCGCCTTAATGGAAAAATTGGATGGCAGGCAAAGGGACACATATCTAAAAAGCCTCTGGGGCATAGTGGAAAAAGACTTCCGCCTGGGTACTATCGCTGCGGAAAGGGTCTTTGAACTCATAAAAGAAGACCGTACAGAGGACCTGACCAGGTATGAAGGTATATTGCAGCGTATGGCGCGAAAGGATCACGATGTCGTCCTGGTGGTGGCAGAGGTTCTTCCTGATCTTTTGCGGAGGTCAGCGCAGCCGGTCCTGAATCATTATGAGGCGATTATAACCCATATAGCTGAACGGGATCATGCAGCTGCAAAAGAGAGCGCGCGATTCATAGCGGAGAGTATAACCGAAATGAATGACTGGGAGGCGCTGGCCTATACCGAAAGTTTGCGCCGCATAGTGGAAGGAGATTATGAGGCGGGCATTATTTCCGCAAGGGAACTGCCGCTTATTATTAAAGGCAACAGACCTGATTTTCTGGCCGCTTACAATGATATCATCTATCAGGCCACAGTGAAGGATTATGAATCCGGTAAGATATTAGCGGCAAAGTTGTCCGGTCTTTTTCAGAAGCCCGGTTTTTCTGAGGCCTTCCTGAAGGCAGTAAATAAGTCTTCCCGGCAGAGCCCGCGCCTGGCGGTGCTGTTGGTAGAAAATCTGCCCGAACTTATGGCTAAGACAGATGCCAAGACATTCGAGCGGATTGTGGAGATAATAAGCCGGATGATGGCCGTAAACGATGAAGTGGCCATGTTAGCCGGACAAAAGGTATTTGAACTCCTCCATACGTATGAAGCATCATCAGTGATTTCTTTTGCCAGTATGGCCCTGGAGATCCTCAACTGCTATGGGCCGGAGGCGGCTGTTTCTTTTCTCCGCATGCAGACGGGGACGAGCCGGTCATTCTTTTCTCTCGTATCTCCGGTTTAAAAGCTTTGTATAGTATCAAACAGTATGAAGAGCATGATTAATGATTGCCTGGAATATATCCATGAAGAGAACCGGAAACTTTTAAGCAAAATAGATGCGGCAGAGGCAGCAGGTTTCATAGAATGCTTAAACAGCGCACCGGCCAATTTTTTTTCGGCCCAGGGACGTTCCGGCTATATACTCCGCGCTTTTTGCATGCGGCTGATGCATTTGGGATATAATTGCTATTTCGTAGGCGAGACCATAACTCCTCCCATAAAAAAAGGCGATCTGCTTGTGGTATTGTCCGGATCCGGCGAGACGGTCTTGCCCTGCGAAGCGGTTAAAATGGCTAAAAGGGCAGGCGCGCTTACGTATGCGATCTTAGGTGATGAAGAATCTCCTCTGGCCGGGTTATCGGATCGCCGGCTGGTGCTGCCGGGAGGAACAAAACGTAAGAGGAATAAAGAGATGTTGTCGGGTCAACCCTTGGGGTCACTTTTTGAGCAGTCGGCCTTCCTGTTCCTGGAGGCCATTATCCTGACCATCTACAGAGAGAAAGGCAGTGATTACCGGACCCTTCTGGCGCGTCATGCCAATCTGGAGTAAAGATGAAACCTGTTTTGCAGTTAGCCCTGGATTTTGTCGATCTTAAACGGGCTATTAAGGTAGCTAAGGCTGCCCTGGCGGGAGGGGTGGACTGGCTGGAGGCCGGTACCCCTCTTATCAAGAGCGAAGGGTTGGAGGCAATCCGGGAACTCCGGCGGCTTTTTCCCCATGTGACCATTGTTGCCGACATGAAGGTCATGGACGCGGGGCGGATAGAGGTCGAGGCTGCGGCCAAGGCCGGGGCCAATATCGTCGATGTCCTGGGCGCCGCCAGCCCGGCTACTATCCGTGAATGTATCCAGGCCGGCAAGAATTACGGCGCCAGAATTGTGGTAGATCTCATTGCTGTCCCCGATCCGGTCAGCCGCGCCCGCCAGGCCGAGGAGTGGGGGGCTGACCTTGTTGCTGTGCACTGCCCTATTGATGAGCAGATGGAGGGGAAAGACCCCTTTGCGGTGCTCCGCCAGGTCAGCGCGGCCCTTACCATACCCGTAGGCGTAGCCGGCGGCCTAAATTCGGAGACGGCCTTCCTGGCTGTAGAAGCCGGGGCGTCTATAGTGATTGTGGGTGGGGCTATTACCAAGGCTGCTGATCCCCAAAAGGCGGCGTCGGCTATCAAGAAGGCCATAGCCGAAAGGGTGGCTGTCCCCACGCGTCTTTTCAAACGGGTTACCGGGGCTGAAATCAATACGGTATTAAACCAGGTTTCTACAGCCAACCTCTCTGATGCCCTGCATCGTGGCGGCGTGGTGCACGGACTGCGCCCCCTTTTCCCGGGCATCAAGATGTTTGGCCGTGCGCTTACGGTCCGCACCTACCCCGGTGACTGGGCCAAGCCGGTTGAGGCCATAGATATTGCCTCTAAAGGTGAGGTTATAGTCATCGATGCCGGGGGCGTAGGCCCGGCGGTGTGGGGGGAGCTGGCCACACAGTCGGCAATACAGAAAGGTCTGGCCGGGGTGGTTATAGATGGCGCTATTCGGGATACTCGCGATATAAAGGAACTGAAATTTCCAGCCTTCAGCAAATTGATAATGCCCAACGCCGGCGAGCCGAAAGGATTCGGCGAGATCGGCATACCAATTAATATCGGTGCAGTAAGAATAGAAAGCGGGGACTGGATACTGGGCGATGACGATGGCCTTGTGGTTTTGCCAAAGGCCATAGCCGCTGAATACGCCAACCGGGCCATGGATGTCCTGGAAAAGGAAAACCGCTTGCGGGCCGAGATCAAAGAGGGCGGCACGCTGGCCAAGATAGCCGAACTCCTGCGCTGGGAAAAACAGGGCTGAGAAGGAGGTACAGAATGGCTGAATTGAAATACAAACCTGTTTCCCATGACCACGAGGCATTTTTAAAGAATGCCCAAAAGCGGGAAGGATTCCGTAAGGCATACAAAGACTTGGAGGAAGAATATACCCTTGTCCGCGAGATGCTATCGGCGCGTTCTAAGTCTGGCCTCACTCAAGAGGCTGTTGCAGAATTGATGGGAACGACAAAAAGCGCGGTTTCACGGCTGGAATCTGCAGGCAAGCATGCTCCATCCCTCACCACTCTCAAAAAGTATGCTCAAGCCGTCGGTTGCAACCTGGAAATTAAATTGGTCCCGAGATCTTGCCCAACAAAGCACTCAACCGGACGAGCAAAAAAGCAGCGCACCGGTTAGCAGCCCGTTGGGCGGCAAGAAGATCGTGTGGCGAAAGCGGGTGAGTAACCCAGAGGGAGGAAAAATGAAGATTGACATTGACCGTCTAACTGAGGCGGAACTTATCGAATTGAACAACAAAGTTGTCGCGCGCCTCCGCTTCTTGGCCCAGATGCGCGCACACGCGCAGATGTTGCAGTTCAACATCGGCGACCGAGTGTCGTTCCAGCCACAGGATCGGCCGCTCGTAACGGGCATGCTGACTCGATATAACAGGAAAAGTGTCACTGTTATAACGGACAGCGGCGAACGGTGGAACATAGCGCCAAGTCTCCTGAGGAAGGCGGAGAGCGAAATCAATCCACGTGGAGAGGAAGCGAACGTAATCCAGTTGCACAAGAAATGACCGGAAGCATGCCGCCCAAGTGGAGCCTACCGGACCGTAGCCGGGTAATGAATGTAACCCATAGTTTCTTGATGGAGACCAACCCCTTGTTCCTTCAGACAGTCTGTCACGATTCCGTACGGGGTTCTTTACTTGAAAAGCGGGACAATTTCAGTTATGTTGTTTGCAACCAATTGATGCCGGGGGTTCTAATATGACAACGATCACGGTCCAACTCGACGACTCCAAGGCCGCTTTGCTTCGAGAGAAGGCCCAAAAATATGGTCTCCCGCTCGACCAATTCGTGACCGCGTCCATTGAAGATCTCATTGCGCAGCCAGAGCCAGAATTCGACGCAGCGGTGCGCAGAGTTCTATCTAAGAACAAAGAGCTTTATGAACGGTTGGCGTAGTGCGATATCTTTCACTTCCCGAAGTTCTTGATATCCACGAACGAATAATCGCCACGTCCGGTGGCACGAGGGGAATTCGAGACCTCCGCCTCCTTGAATCCGCAGTAAACCAACCACGGAGCACCTTCAACCAAAGTGATCTCTATCCCGACGTAGCTTCAAAGGCTGCAGCTCTCTGCTATTTGATAATTATGAATCATCCCTTTATAGATGGCAACAAAAGGGTTGGCCATGCGGTCATGGAGACCTTCCTCATTCTCAACGGGTTCGAAATTGATGCAAATGTAGACGAACAAGAACGAATTATTCTTGACGTTACAGCAGGAAAATTGAGACGAGAGGATTTCACTTCCTGGCTCAGTAAACACATAACAATGCCAAAGACAAACCGAAGGTAAAGACTCCATCAGGGTCATTTTTATATCATCGATGAGATGCTGACACCGGCCTGGAACGGACGGGCGTGTAGAGGAGTCGAGGGTTGAAGGCTTTCGGATATCGCCAACAGTCTTTCCGCTTGACAGCGAAATAATTTCGCATTAAATAACACAAATAATATAATAGTAGCACTATAGCGAATATCATTGGTCAATAGTCATTTGTCACTGGTAAAAGTGATCAATCTTCCCCGCTTAACCAATGACCGATGACTAATGACCAGTGACGTTGCCTATAAATATGCCGTAAGATGCAAATGCATAAAGCTGATCTGGCGAAGGTAGAATTCTAGGGAGGAACCAATTATGCACATGGCCGATGCCTTATTATCTCCAGCCGTGGGTGCGACCTTTTGGGCCGCCAGCGGAGGGGCCATTATTTACGCAAGCAAAAAAGTGCGGCTGGAAATTGATGAGAAGAAAATCCCGCTTATGGGCGTTCTGGGGGCCTTTATTTTTGCCGCCCAGATGATAAACTTCACGATCCCCGGTACCGGTTCCAGCGGACATCTGGGCGGGGGCATGATCCTGGCCATTCTTTTAGGCCCGTACGCGGCGTTTCTTACCATAGCTTCGGTATTGATTATCCAGGCCCTGTTTTTTGCCGACGGCGGCCTCATGGCCCTGGGGTGCAACATCTTTAATATGGGCGTCTTCCCCTGTTTCGTGGCCTATCCCCTGATTTATAAGAATATCGTGCGGGACAACCCCACCGCCGGAAAAATCACAGCAGCCTCGGTCATCTCATCGGTCCTGGCCCTTCAGATGGGCGCCTTTTTTGTGGTCTTACAAACTCAGCTTTCCGGCAGGTCCGAATTGCCCCTTACGTCGTTTGTCCTGGCCATGCAGCCCATTCATTTGGCCATCGGCGTAGTCGAGGGATTCATAACGGCCGGTATAGTAAATTTTGTAAGACAGACGCGGCCGGAGATATTGGAGGGGGCGGCGAAATCAAGACCGCTAAGCGGGCTTCCCATACGAAATATCCTGGCTTCCCTGGCGATTCTGGCCTTATTGACTGGGGGCATACTTTCCTGGTTTGCCTCCAGTTTTCCGGACGGCCTGGAATGGTCCATAGAAAAGGTCTATGGAAAGGCGGAACTGCCTGAATCTGTCCATAGCATTGGCCGCATCCTGGGTGGTTTCCAGGAAAAGTCCGCCTTTCTCCCTGATTATGGTTTTAAGAAACCATCTTCGCAGGAAAATGCGATACCCGAAACTGATAATCCGGAACCCTGGCCCGCGGTCAGCGCCGGCACCTCCGTATCCGGTGTGGTGGGAGCGGCGCTCACGGCCGGCCTGGCCCTGCTCATCGGCTTTGCCCTCAGAAAAAAGAGATAGATAGGAGCCTTAAGGGATTCGGCCCCAAGGCCTGTTTCCTGAATCGACGTGGCCTCTTTTGATAGCGCATACTTTGATATTAAATACCTCGACACTCTGTCTTACCAGGATACCGCTATCCATCGGCTTGACCCCCGCGTCAAGCTGCTGACTACAGCGTTTTTTATACTGACCGTGGTTTCTTTCTCCAAGTATGAACTAACGGGCCTGGCCCCTCTTTTTGTTTTTCCGGTTATCCTCATATCCCGGGCCGGTCTGCCCGTGGGGCTATTGCTTAAAAAGATAGTGGCTGTCTCTCCGTTTGCCGTTATGGTGGGGGCATTTAATCCCCTGTTCGATCAACATGTCATGGCTCACCTGGGCGGTGTGCCTATCAGTGGGGGTTGGATTTCCTTCGCCTCTATCCTGATCCGATTTATGTTAACGGTTTCCGCCGCGTTAATCCTCATAGCCACAACCTCTTTTCCGGGTATCTGCCTGGCCCTGGAAAGGCTAAAGGTACCAAGGGCGCTGATCGTACAGCTTTATTTCCTCTACTATTTCATATTCGTCCTCATGGATGAGGCCTTACGTATGGTACGGGCCAGGAATATGCGGGCCTTTGACGGTCGGGGAACCGGATTAAGGGCCTATGTACATCTCCTGGGTGCCCTATTTCTAAGGGCCGTGGACAGGGCGGAGCGCGTCCATCAGGCCATGTTCAGCCGTGCCTTTAACGGTCATTTTTATGCGGCAAGGCGCAGCGGCATCACCTGTCAGGATGGCATCTTTTTCCTGGCCTGGGCGGCCTTTTTTGTCCTGTGCCGGTGGTACAATATAAGCGAGATCATCGGCCAGGCGGCATTAAGGGTCATGCACATGATTTAGAATAGCGTAATACTTTAGCTGTTTGAAAAGAGCTAGTCGTTCCAGAAAACAGCGTCTTTAAAATCCCCCTTAATCCCCCTTTTTCAAAGGGGAAAACGTATTCCCCCCTTTTCGGAAAGGGGGGCGAGGGGGGATTTGGTCCTGGGTTTTGCGGCATTTTAAAAATACTAAAGTGATACAAAATAGCGAACTTTGCGCTTTCGGGAATCAGAAGACAGAAGTCAGGAGTCAGAATACTGATAGCTGATAGCTGATAGCTGATAGCACAATTATGAGTCACCATTTCATTGAGTTTACAGATGTCGGGTACATCTATCCCGATGGTACACGGGCGCTCTCCGGTATCTCATTTACCGTCCTGCATGGTGAATCCGTGGGCCTGGTGGGGGCCAATGGCGCGGGCAAATCGACCCTGCTCCTCCAGATAAACGGGTATCTTTTCCCGACCGAGGGGACGGTGAATGTCGGTAATGTCATTGTCTCCAGGGATACCGTAAACGATGTCCGGCGCAGGGTAGGCGTGGTCTTTCAAAATCCGGATGACCAGCTCTTTATGCCCAGGGTTTATGATGACGTGGCCTTTGGCCCCTTTAACCTGGGGTGGGACAGCAAGAAGGTAGAGGAAAAGACGCTGGAGGCATTGCAAATAGTAGGCTGTCTGGATTTGAAACACCGGCCGCCGCACAGGCTGTCTATAGGCCAAAAGCGGGCGGTCTCTATTGCTACCGTACTATCCATGGAACCGGACATCCTGGTCATGGACGAGCCCTCTTCCAATCTTGATCCCAGGGCCAGGCGGCAGCTCATAAACCTGCTTCGCACCTTTAAGCACACCAGGGTTATCGCCTCTCACGATCTCGATCTCATACTGGATACCTGTGAGCGTACCATCGTCTTGCACGCCGGCCGCATAGCGGCAGACGGGCCCACGCCGGACATCTTGCGGGATGACGCACTCCTTGCGGCAAATAACCTGGAGAGACCTCTTTCGCTAGAGGGCAGGGCAGAAGAGTTATCCAACCTGGCGGAGGCGAAGGAGATTCGTCCCTCCGACTTCCATAGACGAGCCGGCCATAACCACTAAGTGGTCACCCTTGTTGATCAACCCTTCGACTAAGAGTTTGTTTTCCATTTCTCGAATGGCCTCCTGGGTATCGCGGGCGAAATCCATCCGGATAGGAATGGTTCCCCAGTAAAGAGAAACCCGCCGGCACGTCTCTTCGCGCGGAGTGAAGGCTATAATCGGGCATTCGGGCCTGTATTTGGAGATAAGGCGGGCCGTAAAGCCCGTCTCGGTGAAGGCGATGATAAACTTAGCGCCGATTTCCCTGGAGCTGTGATAAGCGGCGTGGCATATCGCCTGGGCAAAGGAAATGACCGTATCTGCTGGGACATCGCGGTGTCCTAAACGAAAGTACGGCGTTTTTTCAGCCTCCTCAATGATGCGGGCCATCATCTCCACGGCCTGGACCGGATACTTCCCGAAGGCGGTTTCCCCGGAGAGCATGACGGCGTCGCTTCCGTCAAAAATAGCGTTAGCCACATCCGATGCCTCGGCACGGGTCGGTGTGGGGTGCACCATCATGGAATCAAGCATCTGGGTGGCCGTTATGGCCGGTACACCCTGATGGTGACACTTTTCGATGATACGCTTCTGAAGGGCAGGGACTTTGGCCGGCGAGATTTCCACCCCCAGATCGCCACGGGCCACCATGATGCCATCCGCCAGGGCTATTATGGCATCGAGCTTTTCCACGGCCTCCGGCTTTTCCAGCTTGGCTATAACCGGAACCCGTTTGTCGCCTATCACTTCCTTTATTTCAATTATATCCCGTGGATCACGGACAAAGGAAAGGGCTATATAATCCACCCCATTTTCCAATCCAAAGCGCAGGTCTTCTCTATCCTTAGCCGTAAGCGCCGGCTCCGAGATACGTACTCCGGGGAGGTTGATCCCCTTGCGATCGTAAAGCACGCCGCCGTTTACTACCTCGCAGGTTACGTCTTCCGTATCTGTTTCCAGGACACGGAGTTTGATTAAGCCATCGTCAATGAGGATAAAGTCGCCGGGATGAACATCCCGGGCCAACTTGCTATAAGAAGTAGAAACACCGGTCTCGTCCCCCGGTCTGGGCCTTGTGGATATGATAAAACGTCCGCCCGGTACGAGGTTTGCCGGGCCATGGGCAAAAGTCCCGATGCGTATTTTGGGCCCCTGGAGATCCTGCAATATGGCAATGGGCCTCCTTAATCCGGCCGAGACCCGCCGAATAAGCGTAATGTTTCTTAAATGGTCATCATGGGTGCCGTGCGAAAAATTGAGCCGGGCGACGTCCATACCGGCCTGAGCCAGTTGAGAAATGACCTCCTCGGATTGCGAGGCCGGGCCGATGGTGCAGATGATCTTTGCCTTGCGTTTCATATCGGCCATGATAGACCACACTATGCTAAAAGTCAAAGAACGTTTTAGGAATGTTTTTTATTGGCAATTTTGGGGGGGTGTGTTAGGTTTTAACCCTCTTATTTCTATCCGGAGGCTAATTAAATGAAGGAACAAGTGCAAAGCGTATTGGACAAAATCAGGCCGGTTTTACAGAAAGACGGCGGCGATGTCGAATTGGTGGATGTCAAAGACGGGGTAGTTTCAGTCCGCCTCACCGGCGCCTGTAAGGGCTGTCCCATGTCTCAGATGACCCTTAAAAACGGTATTGAAAAATACCTCAGGAAAGAGATACCGGAAATAGTCAGCGTCGAGTCTGTTTAGCCGCTTATTTGTGGTACTTCTCACCAGCCTTTATCGTGTAAGCCCGATAAACTTGCTCGAAGAGTATAAGGCGGCACATCTCATGGGTAAGGGTAAGTTTGGAGAGTGAAAGGATAAAGTGGCACTCCTTGAGCAGGGTGGGTGAAAGTCCCAAAGGACCGCCGGTTATGAAAATAATCTCTTCCCGGCCCTGCCTTTCGAGGTCGGTCAAAAACCTGGCCAGATCGACGGACGAAAGCTGTTTCCCCGTGCTGTCAAGGGCTATGCGATAAGCAGCAGGGCTTATTTTAGTCAGGATATTTCTACTTTCAACCTCAATAACCTTATTTGTGTCCGTTTTAGGTCCAATCTTCTCGGCCTTCACAACCCTGACCTCAGTCGAAACGTAGCGTATCAGGCGATGCAGGTACTCATCTGTCCCCATCTGGATAAATCGCTCTTTTGTCTTGCCCATAAAAAAGAAGTTTAGCTTCGTGGCCATGATCTATTGCCTCTCCGCCGTCTATAAAATTCCCTTAACCTTCATTTTGGGAAAGAAGGGTATAGGAGGATTCTAAAAGGGAACAGGGTATTGCCAAAGAGAAAAATAATTCCACAAAAATGGAAAAAAAGTACCCTTATTAAGGGAAAAACATTTCTTAGGGCATAAGATCGATTGTCAAGTATATATGCTAACGTATTGTATTTACACTATTTATTAACCAGAGATGATTATTTGGCATTGAATTTGCGTTCAATACATGCATCTCTCTGGTAAGGAACTAAGGATTATGCGTAAAAGTTACATTTTTGTTATATTACTGGCCATATTCTCTATAGGGGCTACCCTATCATACACAGATGGCGAGGCACAGGGGCACTATTATAAGACCTATTCTCCATCTCAAGTCAAAAAGATGATGCGATATCACGGTACCTTGGCCGCTAAATTTGACGGACAGACCTGGTGGTTCCAGAAAAATGGGCGATGGATTCGTCTGGATACGGACGATGCCAAGAGCAGATGTATCTAAGCTTGCTTCCGGTAATAAATCGGGATAGGCGTACGCTTGTGCTCCGAGGCCGTCATCATAGCGTTAACTTTGTTTTTCACCTGCGAAGTAAGGTCAGATGTGGTTTTCTCCTCAAGTCCTTTTAGATAATTATCTATCTCCTCATAGGTCACGCCCATCTCCGACTCATCTGTTTGTCCGGCCCAGAGTCCGGCCGAAGGCGGTTTGTCGATAATGACCCGGGGCACCTTCAGACTGCGGGCCAATTCCCTCACTTCACGTTTCAAAAAATCTCCCAGGGGTAATATATCTACCCCGCCATCACCATACTTGGTAAAGTACCCGACGCTGATCTCGCTCTTATTACCGGTGCCGACCACCAGATAATGATTAAGGTTGGCAAAATAATAAAGCGTCATCATGCGCAGGCGTGGTTTAAGGTTGGCGTAAGCCAGTTGATTCCCTTCGGGCAACATGGCCTTAAGGCTATCAAAAACGGGGCTGAGATTAACCGTTAGCGTTTTGACCTGAAAAGTGTCTGCCACCAGCCGGGCATGGGCAATATCCTCGTCCAGACTATGGCAGGGCATAATGAGGCCGAGGTTATCTTCACCCGTCGCCTCCTTACAGAGGGCAGCCACCACCGCTGAGTCAACCCCGCCGCTCAATCCAAAAACAGTGCCCCCTACCCCTGCCCTTCTGACCTGTTCCCTTATCCAGTTAGAAATAGCCGGGGCCTGATTCTGACTCATAGTGCATAACCTCTCTTTTTAAGATGAATGTGCAGGATGGAAACAGCCGCCGGCGTGATGCCCGAAATCCGTGCGGCCTGTCCGAGAGAGCGGGGACGGATACGATCCAGCTTCTCCTGTACCTCCCGCGATATACCCGGAAGAGTTCTGAAATCTATATCTTCCGGGACCAAACAACCTTCCAGCTTTTTGAAACGCTCTACCTGTTCAGCCTGTCTCCGCACATAACCTTCGTACTTAATCGTGACTTCCAGCTCACCGGCCACTTGAGGCGGCAGGTCGGCTAAAACAGGATACAAAGGGACAATATCCCTTAAGGACAACTCGGGGCGGCGCAGAAGATCGGCCAGCGAAGTGATGTTTTTAAGCGGGGCACTGTTACAGCTCCTCAGCCAATCGTTGTTGGCAGTATTAGGCGGGAGTTTGATCCCATGTAATCCGGCTAATGCCTCTTCTATCTTTTTCTTTTTTGCCTGGTAGATGGCATAGGCATCGTCTGTAACCAGGCCGACGGCACGGGCAAGCTCCGTAAGCCGGAGATCGGCATTATCTTCACGTAAAAGGAGACGGTATTCGGCCCGGGAGGTGAACATGCGATAAGGCTCATTGGTGCCTTTGGTAACCAGGTCATCGATAAGAACGCCGATATACGCCTGCGAACGATCCAGGATAACCGGATCCTTGCCCTCTACATAACAAACAGCATTTATACCCGCAATCAGGCCCTGGGCGGCTGCCTCTTCATAACCGCTGGTTCCATTTATTTGACCGGCATGGAACAGCCCGTATACCGGCTTGGTTTCCAGAGACGGCTTTAGCTGTTGAGGGTCAACATAGTCATACTCTATGGCATAGCCGGGCCGTATAACCTCCACCTTCTCCAGTCCCGGAATAGTCCGAAGCATGGCCAGTTGTATATCCACCGGCAGACTGGTGGCGGTGCCGTTAGGGTAAATCTCTGTAGTATTAAGTCCTTCAGGCTCAAGAAATATCTGGTGGCGTTCCTTATCCGCGAAACGCACCACCTTATCCTCGATAGACGGGCAATAACGGGCTCCTACGCCCTGTATCACCCCGGTAAAAAGCGGGGAGCGATCCAGTCCTTTCCTGATAATCTCATGGGTGCGCTCGTTGGTATAGGTTATATAGCAGGGCACCTGTTTCTGCCGGGCCTCCTTGCTTCGAAAAGAAAAGAGGTGTGGCGGGTCATCTCCATGCTGGGCTTCCAGCCGGCTGAAGTCGATAGTTTTGCCGTCCAGACGCGGGGTGGTGCCGGTCTTCAATCTATCGATAGTAAACCCCAGATCTTTAAGGCACTGGGAAAGCCGCTGGGAGGGAGGATCGCCCATCCGCCCGGCCGCAAACTGTTTGAGGCCGATATGGATGAGGCCATTCAAAAAGGTGCCCGTAGTCAGAATAACCGCCTTCCCCTCGATCCTTTCGCCCACGGAGGTCTCAAGCCCCCTGACTACACCGTTCTCTACTATGAGGCTATCCACCATGGCCTGCTTGATGTCCAGGTTGACCCGGTTTTCCAGAACCGATTTCATGCGCAGCCGATAAAGGAGCCGGTCCACCTGGGCTCGCGAGGACCAGACGGCCGGGCCTTTCTTGGTGTTCAGACGCCGGAACTGGATGGCGGTCTCATCAGTATTTATGGCCATCTCCCCGCCCAGGGCGTCAATTTCCTTAACCAGGTGGCCCTTGGCCAGGCCGCCAATAGCCGGGTTGCAGGACATAGCCCCGATGGTATCGATGTTTATAGTAATGAGCAGGGTGGGATGCCCTAAACGGGCCGCGGCCAGGGCCGCCTCGCAGCCGGCGTGTCCGGCGCCAACAACGACGACATCATAAACCCTGGGATACGTAGTGGACATAGGACGAAATTAAACAAAAAGTGATGTTCTGTCAACTTCAGGGACGGGGAGGGCTTCAGTAGTCCATAAGTTAGTAACTTAACAGTTTAATTCTTGCCAAAACGGCAAGGAAATTTTAGCCACAAAGGCACCAAGACACAAAGAGATCAAAAAATTATAGAATTAGTAAACCACAAAGCCATTCACGAATTCCTTCGTGCCTTCGTGTCTTCGTGGCAAATTTGGTTCTCCGCCTTCGGCGGATCCAGGTTAGGGATAGGATATCAGATCAGGATCGCCAGATGTCCTTAAAGGTCAGCGCCACGGCCGTGAGAAATCCGGCTATGCCTCCGATGAACAGAACACCCTTTTGATGTTGCCAAAGGTCGTCGAAGGTATTCCATTCAAATACCGGATAGAGCCGGTTTACATAAAAGAGAATGACGGGATACACAGCTATCCCCAGGATAAGCACTACGGCTTCTAATATCAATACTCGTTTTCCGAACCGCCGTAGATTCCGGAAAAGATTCTCTATTAGTTCCATTTTATGCACAATAGAAAGCATTTCCTTCAGTTCCGATGCCATCTCATCCACAAGGGTTCGGGCCCGTTTAAACAGGCTGGCCTCATCTCTTCTGGCCAGCGCCGCCGCATAATTTAACTTCTCCCGGATCTGCTGCAACCGGGGCTCTACGACTTTGAAAAGCCCCTTAAGCGGGTATGCCTTCCAGTAAAGTTCATATCCTTTTATCTGATGACCATATAATAAGATTATCTTGTGAAGGCCTGCCCTCATATTGATAAGAACCTGGCGACAGCGGCTGGCAAGCGAACGGGCAATATCTTCAGCTTCTGTGTAGCCCAAATAGCTGCTTTGTGCCATGAGTTGTCTGATCTTATCTACCAGCGCCCTGTTTTCCTTGTAGGCTTCTTCTTCTTTTTCCAACCAGTCATCAAGGATATTAACCGCGGTCTCGGCCCGCTGAACGGCCTCGGTGGCACTGAGTCGGGACTCTTCGAGCATCCCGGCCAAAAGCGGCTCCAGAATTCTCTGCATAGAAAGCAATTGAGGGTCAATGAGGGCACACAGGAAAAACTCCTTTTGCTGCAATATGATGTTTTTTAACCTGCTCATGGCCGAGTCGTAAAGACCCATCTTAGTGAGCAGCGCTACCTTGCGATAATGGGCCTCTGCGCACTGGGGTTCAAGAAATATAATGCTGTTTATCAGCTCCTCTGCCTTGCCATAATCTTCGAGTATCTCATGAATACGGGCAATCAAAAAAAGCGTATAAATGCGTTGTAAAGGATTATTTGAAAGCTCCCGGGCCCTTTCGAACTGGTAAAGGGCCTCATAATAGTTTTCTTTTTCCAGATGGAGAAATCCTTTGAGCATGTAAAGCCTGTAATCTCTGCCGCTTTTATCCTCACCCGCTTTTAAAAAATGCTCAGCTTTTTCCAGTTGGCCTACGCGGAGACAATCCATGGCCAGCCACAGCGTCCCGCCTTCTTCTTTCTGCCCGCTCTCGGCGCCCAGGAACCTATTCCAGCCGGTGGCCTCTGCACGCCAGACCCGCCGTACAAATCTCAGTTGATAAATCTCCATAAGATCAAAAAAGGCGTGATAAGCTATCTGCGCCTCATTTTTTTCGGAAATAGACTGCAGGTCACTCTCTTTAAGGTTAGCCAGGCCTTCGTTGTATTGTTCCGGGTTGTTGAACGCCCGGGAAAAACACCGGCTCACCCTATCAAGGGATAAGTAGCCTATTTGCGTAAGGGCCCTGGCTGGAAGTTGCAAATTTTTTGAGGGGCAGGCGCTTAAGTGGTGGCGACGCGAGCCACAGTAAAAACACTCCCTTCTATTGCCCAGGGCCATGATTTCGCGATGTGGGAAAAGTACTCTATCTTCTATAAGGCCTGCACCGTCTGTCTCCACACGGTAAATGTTTTTGCCGTACGGAACCAGCTTAAAATCGCAGTCTCCCGGCCTGTTTTCCAGCCAGGAATCATAAGCCGGCTTTGTCAGGTAAGCAACATCCGGTTTTAAGTTTTCCCATCCTATGGACAGATCTCCAACAAAGGAATCATCTTTACAGTTCGTTGTATCTTTATGCAGAATAATCTGAAGGGGGAGGCTCTCCAGGGGTGTTTCTATTAAATACTTGCTCCGCAGGGTAACCAACAGATCAAGAAGGCGCGATAAACTCTCAGGCAGATTGTCATAGCAAGAAAGGATCATCTTATTTTCCAGGATCCTGGTTTCAGTGGCCCCTTCATTCAGGTAGCTATATACAGCCTGGAGAAAAAACGGCCACTTTTTGCCAAAAGCCTTCTCACCAAGAAATGGGACCGGATTGACCAGAATGATAATGTTGGTTACAGGCAATAGATCTACATCGTCTTCCCATGATACCCGATAGACCTTCCGGACCGGCGCCTCGACGTCGTGACCCAGGGATACCTCTTCATAACGAAGCGGCAGCCCGTTGCCAATAATTAATCTTACCTCCTCACTCACACAGATAGTATCTGATTCCGCCAGGGGTAATATCTTGGCGGCGACATTGACTACATCCCCAAAAATATCTTCCTTTTCGATAAGGCCGTCACCGCAATGGACAGCTATACGGATACGGATCTTATGGTCTTCCCCCTGGGTTAAATTAAATTGAGACAGTCTCTTCTGCATCTTTATGGCTGACTTTATGGCCTCAGCGGGATTTAAAAAGTAAGCCATGATGGAGTCGCCAACCGTCTTGACTACAAGACCGCTGTGTTCCTTAATGATTGGGATGAGCATCTTATTATGCTCTTCGAGCATCCGGCGTCCGGCCAGGTTACCGTATGTCTTGAAAAAGAGGCTGGAGGCGACTATGTCCGTAAAAACAACCGTTATCTTACGGGTAAGCGGCGGTATTTGGGGATCTGCAATAGCCATTTAAGACATCCTGTTTTAAGACAGTCCACTCCGGTGGAATGTATTCATCTGTTTTTATCGGCATCCCGGGCTAAGATTTTAAATTCCTTTACGAACTTATACCTTTTTGGTTGTATTTCTGACCCAAAAACTGATACAATTATTCTGCTTCGTCCGTCTAAGGCGGTAAAATAAAGTAACAAACAGCGCCCCCGGGAGATGATTATGAAGCCTGAAGACCTGGCTGCATTAATGAAGATTGACTTTCAAGCCGGACATATCCATCTGGGTAAAAATCGTTTTCTGCTTTTTTCCACGGATGGGCTGGGTTTTTTAAGAAAGGATCTTATTAACACCCTGGGCGACGAGATAACCAAGGGGGTCCTCTTCCGGTTAGGGTACCAGGCTGGTTATGTAGAAGCTATCAATCTGGCCAAGGACTTTTCCTGGAAAAAGGACCGGGAACGGCTGCAGGCAGTTTGCGATCTATATACTATAAAAGGCCTGGCCCAACCTGTTGACATCAAAATAGAGGTTGCCCCTGACAAAAAACATCTCTATATGGAAGGAAAGTGGCTGGATTCCTTTGAGGTCGAGCAACACCTCAAACATTTCGGGCTGGAAAAACATAGCGTCTGCTGGACCCTGGAAGGTTTGGTATCGGGCTATGTCAGCGCTGTTATCGGCCATACCGCCCTCTGTTTAGAAACAGCCTGTCGCGGCAAAGGCGACTCCACCTGTTCCTGGCAGGTAAAGCCGGCTGCGGAATGGGGAAGGACAGGTAAGGAAATGTACGATTTTCTCCGTTCCATTGATATCAGAGGACGTATAGACCTCTTGGAACAGATCGTTGATGAAAAAACCAGGGCACTGAAAGAGACCCACGAATATCTCCTTAGGGCGGAAAAGTTGGTCGCCATCGGACAGATTTCCGCCAAAATCGCCCATGAGATACGCAATCCGCTGACCGTTGTCGGCGGTTTTGCCAATCTGATCCAGCGCCGGACCAGGCTAAAAATGCCGGAAAAAAAATATGTGGAGATTATCATAAGCGAGGTCGGTCGCCTGGAACGCTTCTTGAATGATGTACTGACTTACTCTACGGAATTTCCTATAGAACGGCGTCAGTTAAATATCAACAAGTTGATTATAGAGGTATTGCTCCTCTTTGAAGATACATTTGCCAGGAGCGGCATTGCCGTGCATCAATACCTTGAAGAAGACATGCCCCTGATATTAGGCGATAAGAAAAAGCTGGAAGAGGTTTTCATTCACCTGTTTTCTAATGCCGTAAATGCTATGCCCAAGGGAGGACACCTCCGCATCATAACCAGCCACATGCCGGATCCCCCGCCATCCCGCCTGCGCATTGAGATAGCTGATTCAGGGGTGGGCATACCCGCCGATGTCCTGGACAAAATATTTGAACCGTTCTTTACTACCAAGACCATAAGCAGTGGCCTGGGGCTTACTGTTTCCCGAGAGATATTAAAAAGGCATAACGGGACTATCAAGATATTGAGTGAGATAGGCAAAGGCACTACTGTAATTGTTGAGATCATACCCTGATGGGCGGTAACCGTTCACCGTTCACCGTTGACCGTTTACTGCTCACCGAAAAAGATGTTTTTCGCGCTTTTCACGGACAACGGTGAACGGATACCATGGGCGGGCTATGACGGACTGAGGTGTGTAATGAAAGTATCCTTGTGGTTTAGGCTGGTTATCGCTACAGTCTGTGTAATTTCTGTATCTGTTTCCTTCGCCCAGGGTACGATATATAAATGGACAGACGAGAAGGGCGTAGTGCACTACACAGATAATCCCGAAAATGTACCTTCCAAATTTAAAGGCCGCGCAGAGCAAAAAACCATAGATAGGCGGCTGACTCCGCAGCCTGAATCAGAGAAATCTGTAGCTCCGCCCGTATCACCTGTGCCGCCGTCTGTATCATCAGAGGAAAAACCGGCTGATCTCACCGATGTCAAGGGACGGAATAAGGAATGGTGGCTGGGGCAAAAGAAAAAGTGGCAAGATGAGGTCAATCGGCTGACGAACCAAATTAAAAAAAATAATGAGGATATGGCAACCCTGCGCCGGGGAAGGGTAAGGCAGGGGACACGCACCGAAGAGGGTATAATCCTTAACCAGGGCCCGCTTATTGATGACTACCGGGAATTAAAACGGTTGCAGGAGATCACGCCAGGACTGGAAGAAAAACTCAAAAAGGCCAAGTACATGCTTGAAGAGGACCTCATCCGGGATGCCTACCGCGCCGGAGCCCCGCCGGAATGGATTGAGGAATTGAAGGGCAAGTAAGCGAAAAAGCGCTGTTGTGAGAAATTCAGTGATTACTTACCGTAGCGTAAGGCTTTCTTTGGCATATTTAAATATATTTCGGCACCCTATGCCCCGAATGATAATGACGTTAATTTCCAATTCAGGCATTCTCATGAAGTAACATTGAACACAGGCCGCCCCGGACACAGTTTGTACTATAGTTGTGTCATGGCACGAGTCATGGCCTGTGTGCGGGCATATCTTCATTTCACAGAGGGAAGCCTGAACAGTGCAAAAACAGGACGTCCCTCTTCCCGGATATTATCACACGCTTCAACTAAAATAATTCTTCGCCAGTTCAATAATGAAGTGCAACACTTGGGAAAGCAGAAAGGAAGATGCT
>JASEGX010000195.1 GCA_030017815.1 Thermodesulfobacteriota bacterium
GGAAAAACAGAAAAACTCAACCAGTTTTGGCAGACTAACAGGAATGATTCTGAACTCAAGCAGCTAATAAAGCAGGAGGGTCTCGATCATTTTCCAAAAAACGTGCGCAAGTTGCTTCGGGAGGACTTTTAGCCAGAGTTTTTCAGATGATAACCCAAAACCTACCCAAAAATCTCCCTCGTATCAAAGTAGGCCTAGCCCTAAGCGATGCCGGCTTCTACCACCGGGAGACTATGCGGCTTCCCGAGGATCTCTCGGAATTCTTTCAGCGCTACCAGGATAAATTTGAGACAGAAGAACTCTTTTTTGAATTACAGCCGGAAATGCCCTGGCTTAAGAAAAAAGGGGATTTCTCCTATGTAGCAAATGAGGATAACAGATGGCTCAAGCTGGGCCGGGCAGCGGAACAAGGAACGACCGAAGGGCCTTATGCAAGCATTGTTGAGGCCCTGCGCCGGCCGGGCCACATCTTTGGGGTACACCAGTCCATACGTGATATGGATATCCTTTCTGAGGATATCCACAAAAAATTGGAGACGATAGAGAGCGCCCAACAAGGCATGCTGTTTGCGCACCTTATATCTGCCGACTATTTTGTATTTCATCTGGCGCAAAGCAAGGATTACTGGGACTGGAATCGCAGCGAACAGATTGCTGTGGCTTTAAAGGCTTTTCAGGGCTGGGCGGATTTTTATAAGCAATCCGGCTTTAGCTTTATTCCCATTATAGAAAATCTTGAATTCCCGAAGTTCCCGGCCACACCGGAAGAGATGGTCAGTATCTTCAAGACCTGCCGGGGATTTCTTCCCAATCTTAAACTCTGCTTTGACATCTCCCACTTCTGGCGTTCCCGTGCCCTGATACTGGAAAACAAGGCCAGATTTGAACATCTTATCCCCAATTTTCGTATCTTAGAGGCATCATGTAGTGACTATCTCGATTATGCCATGGAACATATCTTTACCGCCGGGGCTGGTCTGTCGGACGGCGATATCTTTCTCTATCACTTGGGCGGATGCTGGAAGCACCTTACTCATGAGATACCCGGTCTTCGTCCGGGAGAAAGCCCGTTTTTGCATAAACTGAGGCTGGATGAGCCTGTATATGCTTACAATCCACAGGTGGAGATGAACCTGCCTAAGGTCATCAACCGCCTCCTTCGTTACAACATAGAACGACGGCAAGATGTACTTATTATGCTCGAAATCTATCAGCGGAATTACATTGAGATGCTGGAAGCGGCCCGGCTTATATACGACGATATTGAGAAAAAAGCCCGTCGCATTGCGGAAGACACACGAAGGTATGCGTATCTGTGGGAAGATTAGCTGTAGGGAGGGAAAATCCTAAATCCTAAACAAATGTTAAATCCAAATATCTTGAACAAATTCCAACCCTTTGTTTAGGATTTAGATATTCGAATTTCGGATTTTCTTTTGGAATGGATATCATACATTACTACCGTAATCCAGCTATCTTGACACGTATACTGGAATTTTTAGGTGTTCCTCCTGAGCTGCTTACTGACCTGAGTACGAGCATTGATCTTTCCCGCCCTCTGACCGATTCAATAAAATTAAAGGAACTGCTATGTGCGGCTACTACAGAGTACATATCTGTCTACGGACACAGACTCCTCGAGACAAATCACCGCGATCATGCCTCCATGAAGCCTTTCAAGCTGGGTTGGACCCTGGATAACGGCCTCGACATCCACCGCTCAATATGGGATCGGGAAAATGCCCTCGGCGTTCTCGATGTCGAGTATTTTTCCAAGTCATTTCCGGGAGAGCCTTATCTCGCCCCGGAGCGGGCCTTCGGGCTCATGGAGCCGGTATATCAGGGCATTTTAGCTGTCTTTAAGTCTTATGGACTCGCACCCCTGGCTGTTACTACCGGTCAGGGCTATAATTTTGACGTACTCGTCAGCAAAGATAGCCCTGCTTTTTACAGCCTGGCATCCCTGGGGCATGTGGAGGACATGCTGAAATATGACTATAGTCACCCCTCGCCCAAAAGGGGACGAGCGGTGCCGGAAGAAGATGCCAGGGCCTTTGATGCCATGGGTAAGTTGTTTGAATTTCTTTGCCACCGAATCTTGACAGAGGTATCCACCTGCACACCCCCTATTCCCGTAGTAATAGGAGATGTGGTCTGCGGGAACGAGAAGCGAGAGGCTATATCCCTGGACCTTTCCCTCTACACTAATCCCCTCCACACCCGGAGTCTTCGGTGTCCATTTTCTGCCTACTCCAAGCACATGTTAAGAGGGGACGTCCTGGGTGATATTGTAGCCAGGCGTGTAGGTTCCCTGTTTTCTGTCCCCAGAAAACTGCGGGATGCAGAACTTCCTCTGACCAGAATTCTGGATACACGAACAAGTGCCGAGAAAGCCGCTCGCTGGGCAAAAAAGGTCGCTACGTATATCCCTGATCAACCAAAGGGCATGCCCGGGTTGATTCGTGAATACGAAGAATCCCGTCTCCACGCCTTTCATCTGGAGTACGACGACGCCCTGCAGGATAACGCGTCCGGCTGGCTCCAGGGTTATGATCGTTTTGACTTAATATCTATCCCTCCCTGTGGGGCCCAGCCGCTTCATTGCCCTAACCCTTTACTTCTTCAACCTACCAACCTGCGTACCATAGTCAGGGTGCTGATGGCTATCGGCTGGCATCCCAAGCATATTGCCGGCTTAATCTATTCCAAGTATGCGCGCAATTTTGGTTGGGACGTCAATTTCAGGCGCTACGATGCCAACCGCTGGGCCAATGTCTGGGTACGCATCTACGCCGGAATGATTATAACCGGTGTGGATCAGCTCCTCGATCTCAACTGTATTTCGCAACAGGAAAAAGGAGGGGCCTGGATGGGAATGAGGTATTGTCCTGCACCAGACTGCGGGTGCAATCTGGCTGATTACCGGGCTATGCTGGAGAGAAGGATTTAGCCACTTCTATCTTTCATGGCGCCTTTCTAGACGTTACAGCCCCAGTCGCAGCAAGATGCTGCTCATACGTTAGGTAGCTAATAGTTCTGCTATGCCCACAATGTCCGTGGGCTTAAAGCACGGGACTTTTGCGGCAGGAAGAGTATTGCTGGAAACCAGGGCCAGCAATGAGGGATCATTGACAAATAAAGGGTCCATGTCGTCGGGTACGATCTCTATCTTTGGGAACCCCTCCTGTTTAAAGCCCTCGACGAGGATAACATCTAACTTCTCGGGCAGTGCGGAGACCACTTCCTCCAAGCCAAAGGTCCCCGCCTTTTCAGTAAGTATAGAAAAACCATCTGGTGAAGCCAAAACTATAATCTCTGCTCCGGCCTGCCTGTATCGGTAGGTATCTTTCCCGGGGATGTCCAGAGAAACATTGCGGTGATGTGTATGCTTTATCGTTGCTACCCTTAACCCACGGCGATTTAACTCTGGAATGAGCCGTTCAATAAGAAGCGTCTTTCCGCTCTTTGCCGGACCAGCAATGCAGATAACTTTCACCTGAAAATCCCCCCGCCCCCCCCTTTGGCAAAGGGGGGTAAAGATTACCTGGCCACTAAGAAGGCGCCATGGAAGCCATTGTCTTCAAATTGCCGCTGAATATCCCTGGCCTTATCCAGGTTGGTGGAGGCAAAGACCTGGACGCGATAAAACAGGGCATCTCCCCGGTTATGGGCCTCGATATCGACTTGGTCATAGTTTTTGTTTAGGCTGTCCCGGAGGCGGTCAGCATTGTCCTTGCTCGTAAAGGCGCCAACTTGTATCCAGAATTTGCCTGCTCGATAGTCCATAGTCTGAACGAATCGCTTAACCCGCTGTCCGTTTTCAGAGACCTCCGTCGGCGCTCCGAGGGCCTCTATGCGCACAAAGGCCGTGCCGTTATTGTGCATGCCGATCTCTTTGGCCGCGGCCAGACTCAGGTCTATAACACGTCCTTTTACGAAAGGGCCGCGGTCATTTATACGCACCACCGTTTCCTGGTTATTTTCGAGATTGAGGACGCGCACATAGGTGTGCATGGGCAGGAGCTTGTGGGCGGCGGTAAATTCATACATATCATATATCTCGCCGCAGGAGGTGCCCTTGCCGTGGAAATCCGGGCCGTACCAGGAGGCTATGCCTTCTTCGGCGAAACCATCTGCTGAAGGTATAGGATAATAGGCCTCACCGAAGATCTCATAAGGCCGCTGAGTGGGAGGGATACCTTTTGTATCACGAGTTATGCCGCGGGAGTATTGGTACCGGGGCGCTGTGGCGCAGGCTGTAAAGAGGGTAAACACAGAGACGCAGAGGACACAGAGATAGAAAAATTTCG
>JASEGX010000196.1 GCA_030017815.1 Thermodesulfobacteriota bacterium
GCGGGAACGCCGCGTTTTTTCATATAGTATTCAGCCAGGTCGCAACTGTGCCAAGCCATCTTGTTGGCGACGACTACCACCTCTTCGAGTGTGAGTGCTAAACAGGTGTTTGAGTGCACAAACAAAATCCACACAAATAGGAAAACAAAACGAATCCTTTTAGGAATTAATGCGACATTAAGCAATCCTGAACTACTCATTTATTCCTTGGCCCTCGTCACACCGCGACCCAACAAATCGCTTTCAGCCACCTTGGACACTACGTAACGGTACTTCCCCGAAGCGTCTTTTGCGATCTCGTCTGCTATCTCCACACTGACATCTACATCCTTACCCATTCGCTTTTTAAAACCTTCGACGATCAGGCTGTTACCATCTTCGGGAAACAGGTTTTTATCAACTTCGAGAAGCACTCTCACATTATCAACAGCTTCCTGTATTATCTTAAATTGTACAACACCGGGAATATCACGAACCACATAAATCAGGGAAAGGGCGTGTTGCCATCTGCCGTCCGGGGTAACCACAAAGTCCGTGGTTCGACCCTGTATCTTTTTGATAATACTTAAATGCCGCCCGCATGTACATAGTTTGTCATCGAATTGGGCCACATCCCCAGTACGATATCGTATAAAAGGCATCGCCCAGTTGTCCAGATGCGTCACCACGACCTCTCCATCTTCACCCGGCCCTACCGGATGTCCGTCACGCACATATTCTACGATGACATTCGGGTCTATTACGTGCATGGCCCCACTTGGGCATTCATGCGATATGAATCCCGCTTCCCGGCTGCCGTAACCATTTACTACAGAGATACCGCCCAGTGTTGCGGATATATTCTCTTTCTGGTGGTCGTACAGGACTTCAGCCGTTGAAAAAACCGCCTGAATACCCAATCGGCTCAAATCGTAACCATGCTGCCTGGCCATCCGGCAGAACAGGTCAATGGAAGAAGGATACCCAAAGAGGCATTTGGGCCTAAATCTTTTCATCCTTTCTACATAGGAACGGAGCTGTGTGGGCGATAATTCAAAAGCGCTCAAAAGGAGTTGGTTGGTGAGTCTGTCCCGGAAGTCTTTAATGCGATCCTGCTTGGTAATCTCAAGAGGCGATCCCCATAAATAGACTTCCTTATCACCAACATCGATCCCCCACCAACGATGGGTAAGGGCACGGGCGGCGGCGTCATACGCCTGCCGTCTGCGATCAAAGTAGAATATTAAAGGTTCACCGGAAGAACCTCCCGTGTTGTAACGCTGAAGACCACCGGGACAATCGCACCACGTCATGCCTTGCAGGTTCTCTCGTATTTCCTTCTTCGTGAGCATAGGAAGCACTTTAAAATCTTCTATGTTCTGCATTTTTGCAGGGTCAAAACCTGCGTCCCTGAACCGTTTCGCATAAAAGGGGATGTTCTTACCAGCATGTATAAGGAGCGCTTTAACTTTCTGAAATTGCAGTTCACCCAGTTCAGAAGCGGATGCCCACTGGAGCCTTTCCAGTTCCTCCAGATAATCGAAGGTCTTCCGTCCAATGACTTTTTCATGAACCGGAAAAATTAGATGCTTGACCAGCTTTTGGTGCATACTATTTCCCAATCTCAACGGTTACTTCATGGCTCTCCGACAGCGGATCATTAAAACGAAGGGTACCTTCCTGCGAAGCACGGTAGCGCTGGATCGCATTACCTATCCTGACCGTTACCGGTTGGTTTGGTGGCAAATCAACGATTACGTGCCGTTGAACTCTTTTTGCCGGGATATGGTACTTTAAGGTCTTAGAATGCCCTGACCCGCCCCGGAAAACCACCAGGGTCTTGCCTACGACCGCCCCGGCCTCCATCCCGTCTGCTGCTTGGATCAATAAGCTGGGCAGCCAACTCACTTCCCCCAATGATGGTTTCAGTACGACCAGAAAGTGGTCTTGAGTTTTCGGAACCTGGGACTGCAACTCCAGTCGCCACATGCCCGCATCAAACCACGGTCTTTCTTTTGCCCCCTCGGTGAAGTTGACACCGTCCAGTCTGGTCTCGTCTCCGTCCGTCTCCACGTAATAACGATAGTCCGGCCCCCCTATTTTCCGCAAGATGCCGTCTTTGGGAAGCAGACGTTCCACGGTTAGCCTTCCTTTGCCGTTGCGGATGACGGCTGCACTATCGTTACTCTGGAGGATGCCGTTATCGATTCCTCCCACCAGTACCCTTTCGTGAATGGTTTCCGGCTTATTCCAGCAATGAAGCAACCACTTCTTGACATAATCGGCTTTAGTACTCTCAACCTCGTCATAGACCACAAGTGCATCCTCAGCAAAGAGATAGACCATTTGCCGTTTGACCAGGCTGACCTTGCCCTTTTCGCCAATATCATCGTAATATTTCGAATTGTAGGCGCGTGTAAGGTCGCTATTGATATAGACAAAATCAGGTTCCGCGTTCTCATATGCAACGATTTTTCCCCCTTCAAAATGCCTTCCCCTTCCCAAATTCTCATTCCAGTCCACTACGCTGGTAACTGCGCTTCCGGTAGGCATTACTATGCGTTGCCCTCCATCCGCAACGTTGTGTTTGAAAAAACGATTGGGCTGCACTTTTTCGCCGGGCCGCAGTACCAGTATGCCGTTTTTACTTACCGTGCGGATCGCATAATTCAGCCGATGTGGCGACGTGTAATCGCCGTAGGTACCGCTGGTGATGGCAAGAGGAGCGCCTTTGAACAGCGTAAAATGCCCTGAGTCATAGTGGCCGTGGTGTGTAAAGGTGTTGCCCGCCCGATAGGTTATAAAGGTAGCCTCGGACCCCCCCCAATCGGAACGAATGTAAACCTGTCCCCAGGAATCGCGGCCAAAGGCCATACTCTTAGGCAAGGCGCCGTTAAACATGCGCAAACCCGTGGGTGGTTTGCTCTCCAGTGGGTCACTCAAGGTCTTGAACTGAAACAACGGCACCCCCCAACGATAGCCGTGATAATAACCTTCCTGTCTGTGGAGGGCCTTCAGATAGGCGGAATATATAGTGAAGACAGGGTTGCTTGTACCCAGATAGATCAGGTCAATCACCCGCTGGGTCTCGTCCTTGAGGTCCACACGCGGCCCCGAATCGCCGAACAGCTCGAAACCTCCGATAGGCCTGGTACCGTAAATATGCCAATATCCGGCACGTTCTAAAAGGCGTTTGACCCTTCCATTAATCTCTGGGGCCTGAACGGCGTTCATATGGCCTAGGCAGGCGAGTACGAGAGGAAATGCCCTATTATTTATCCAGTAGTTGTAACCTTCCGGCCACCCTTCCGTAATCTCCAACGCATGGAGGACATCAAGAAAGTGCGCCTGAACGCGTGCCAGAAGCTCCCGGGATGTCTGGCTCGATTCATCCAGTCCCAAAGCGGTAATCCATGCACAGGCGGCAAGTGAAGTGCGTCCATGCCATAAAGAAGCGCTATCCCCGTCCAGCACAACCAGGTAACGTCGCACCATGTCCTCCAGCTTCAATTGGATCTGCTGATGCCGCGTTACGGTCATAGCCGGGTGGTGATAGAGGAGATCGTAGGCCAGGGCCATCTCCAGTCCATTGCCGTAGCTGCCCGAGGCATTTGGTTCATCGGGGACCATGGCCACCAACTGCTCTATGGCCTTTGCACCAGCCTCCTGGTTAGAAGCAGTCGCCCAGCACGCTGTCTGCCATAAGAGTCCTTTTCCCCGGCAGGTACTCTCACAGAGTCTGGCATATTCCGGGTTAGACCTGTAGAGGTCGCGCACCTCTCGCAATGTCGATGCCGAATAAAGGATCCTTGGATGACTCCGGGTGAGGGTGCCCGCAAATGCCTGGTTTGTAAAACGGGGCCGGGGCGTCAATACCTTCGTCAGCAGGGGAGTTTCGATTCCCAGCTTGCGTGTAGCCTCGACGGCAAGCTGCGACCACGTCAGGTCATAGTGATTCATTGCCCGGTACAACCCATAAATGCCCACCAGGCAGGTCCCAAGACCGATCAGTGCCAGCAGGTGCCAGCAGAGACGGGCTCCTTTAGTGATCAATCTTTTCAGGTTCATGTTTATATTTTTACCGCACACCTTAAAAGATAGAAGCTGCGAAGTTGCGAAGCTGAGAAGCTGCGATTAAAAGCAGAATTTGTCAGCTTTCATTTCCATGGAATTCAGCATTGCGAGCAGCTTTTCGTATTCACCATCCAACTTTGCAAAGATTCCCCGGTCCATGTAACCGCAAGCCAAGCAGAAATCCAGCCATGTTTGGGTTTCGGAGGCTTCTTGCATGGCATCGGATAGTTTATTCACGAATACGG
>JASEGX010000278.1 GCA_030017815.1 Thermodesulfobacteriota bacterium
ATTATCGCTGGATTTGGGTTATTCATTTCTCCTTCTGTGATCTCTCCGGCGAATAGTAACCATTTTCCTATTGACGACAGGAAACGTTTGGCATAAATTTGTAAGCGAATAAATCTGATATGGTGTGTGCTTAATGGGCCTCGTTCTGCTGAGAAAAGCGGCTTCTGTGTCTGAGGATGATCTGAGGGACTTTATTGGCCAATATCCGGCTGAAGTGCAGGAAGGACTTACCATCCTTAAGCGGGATATGGAGCTGGATGACTTCCTGGTCGATTTTTTTGGCCATGACCGCGAGCGCCGTCTTACTATATTACAGGTGCGGCCAAGTAATCTCGAAGCCCATCTTCTTTCCAGTCTAGCTGCCATAGGATGGATACTTGGACATAAGGACTATTTCTCAAATTTATATGGCCGGGAGGCGCTTAATCTTGATTTGATGCCCCGGCTGATTCTGGTCAGCCCTTATTTCCCCCCTTCCCTGATTGCCGCGGCCAGTTTTATTAAGGGCGCTGATCTTGTTTTCTACACAGCTAATATTTTTCAGGTAGATACGGTTAGAGATACCGGAGCCGAACCTGTCCGGGGTATTTTATTAGAACGCGTCCAGGTAAATGAAACGGAAATAGGCAAGGAAAAACAGAAGGTTGTCCTTCGTAGCCATGTTTATGCTATTGAAGAAAAATGGTTAAGGGATATCTGTATCGATTTTATAAAAAAATTGAAGGAGCGAATCCCCCGGGTCAGGTTATTTACCCGCCCGGATGGATTAGTCTTACGCTTACCCGGTGATGAAACCGTCTATGTGAATACCGGTCGTGATTATTTTCAGGTACATCTGGCCAAACGGGAATACAGTTCCAGGCCGATCCGGTCGTTAGAGGGTTACAGGCAGTTCTGGGACGAGTTTGAGGCGTTTTTAAAGGGCCTGGGCCAGTCGCCGGGTAGAGAAAAAGAGGAAGAGACGGGCCGTGGGGAGACAGAGAAGATTCAAGAGAGAAGAAAGGGTCTCCCCGGCGTAGTCAGCTTAAGGGAGAATTTTATCCGCACCTTTCCGGCCACAAATACCTTACAATAGCTATCAGCATTCAGCCATTGGCCATCAGCTTTTAGTTATCAGCGGAAACAATGCCTTATATAAATCCCCCTCGCCCCCCTTTAGTAAGAGGCTGTG